>JAUXJB010000175.1 GCA_030624945.1 Deltaproteobacteria bacterium
GCGGAACGAAGACCCCGGCATCGCCCCCGACGAGCTCCCGGTAGCGCTCGGTGCTCCTGGCCTCGCGCGCGTAGTCGGTCTCGCGTCGCAGCTCGCGCTTCACCTCGGAGGCGAGGGCCTCCAGGTCGATCTCGGGCGGGAGCAGCCGTGTCATTCGCAGGATGGCCACCAGATTGTCGACGTCCGCCACGATGCTCCGCGCCACGCCGGGGTACTGCACCTTGACCGCCAGGTCCCGGCCGTCTGCGGCCTCGGCCGCATGGACCTGGCCGATCGACGCCGCGGCCAGCGGCTCGAAGTCGAACTCCGCGAAGGCCTGCTCCCAGACGTCGCCGAGCTCGTGCGAGAGCACCCCGCGGACCTGAGCTTCGGGCATGAGGCGCGCCTGGTCCTGCAGCTCGGAGAGGATCTCGAGCAGGGGGGCGGGCAGCAGATCTTGCCCCTGCATCGAGAGCAGCTGACCGAGCTTCAGCGCGGCGCCTCGCAGATCGGCCAGGGTGTCCACCAACCGCCGGGCGTTGGCCGGGTTCACGAGAAGACCGCGATCGGGGTTGCCGCGTCCCGCCGCTCGGCGCAGCGCCTCGAGCGCGGTCTCCCCCGCAATTCCGGCCAGCAACGAACCGAGCCTGGCGATCCGCTCTGCCCGCCCTGCGGGCATCCGCGCCTCTCGCATACCCCCCATACCTTCATGGGCCGGTCGAAGACCCGAGAGATCTTATCTCACGAACGTCCCGTTCTGGGAAGTGCGCCTTCGTCGGCGAAGCGACGAGCCGAGTCCAGCGCCCGGAGGGACGGTATCCTGGGAGGCCAGCATGACCACCTACCTGCTCTGGTTTCGCGTCGCGCCCATGCCCAGCTGCAAGGTGGAGTGGGAGTCGTTCTCCCCCGACCTCGAGTGCGCCATTTCGGCGCCCACATCGGAGCGGGCGCGTGACCTGCTCAGAGCCGAGCTGCGTCGCGATCGCTACGAGCTCGCCGAGCTCGAGGCCTGCCTGGTCTACGCGGCCGATGCGTGGGATGCGTCGAACGATCCCGAAGGGCGCGTTCGCGCCGCCGCCGAGAGCGCGAAGGCATCCGACGCCGTCGTCTTCGGGTCCTTCGGACCGTCGCCCCCGAGCGGCTAGACCGCACATTTCTCGGCAGGTTGGCGGACCGAGCGGGGCGTCAGAGCAAGTACGCCAGCAGAGCGGGCAAGACCAGAATCGCGATCAGTGTGGAGACCACCACCACGCTGGCGACCTGGTCGGGAGCGCGGCCGTAGCGCTCGGCAAACAGGTAGTTGAAGACCGCCGCGGGCATCGCGCACTCGAGGATCACCACGCCCCGGATGATTCCCTCGAAGCGGAAGAGCTCGGCCAGGCCGATTCCCACCGCGACGCCCATGCCGAGGCGCAGAAGCGAGAGCCCGATGGTCCGCGGCAAGCGCGCCAAACGGAGCTCTCCGATGGACACGCCGAGCGTGATCAGCATGAGCGGGATCGTGAACCCGCCGAGGAGCTCCGTGGTGTTGCGGAGCCAGAGCGGCACCGCAACGTCGCCTGCGAGCACCAGCACGGCGATCACGGCCGCACCGGCCAGCGGGTTGCGCAACAGCTCCGCGAGCGAGACCCGACCCGACCAGATCAGGATCCCGACGGTGAAGTGCACCGTCGCGATCACGGTGTAGAAACACACGGCGAGCGCGAGTCCTTCCGATCCGAATGCGAAGAAGCACAGGGACATGCCCAGGTTTCCCGTATTCCCGAACATGAGGGGGGGCAGGAAGGTGTTCGCGGGCAGACCCCAGATGCGCAGAGCGATCGCGCCTATCACCGCAAAGGCCGTGACGGCCAGCAGAGCGGCAAACGCGATCTGCAGCAGCGACGCGGTAGCGACCTCGAGCGCGGTCAGCTTCGAGAACACCAGGCAGGGCGCCCCGACGTTCGCGATCAGCGCGGTGATCAGCTCGCGGTCGTAGCGCGGACCCCAACTCCCCCATGCCCAGCCGAGACCCGCGCACAGGAAGGTCGGCGCGAGAACGCTGAGCAGATCGGTCATCCCGTAGGATCAGGTCCCGGAAAGCGAACGAACGTAGGCTACGAGATCGCGCAGGCCCTGCTCGTTTATCACACCGCCCCAAGCGACCATGAGAGGAGACTTCCCGACGGACGCACCCCCCTGCTCAATCACCCTGTAGACGTCCCGGTCGGTCAGCGTGCCCATGTAGGTGGCGTCTGTGTGGTCCCTCGGCCGGGGATCGATCACCTGTCCCGCGGGGCCATCTCCCTTGCCACCCTGCCCGTGACAGGTCGCGCAGTACAGTGCGTAGAGCTCCCGGCCGCTCGCGGCGTCTCCGCGCAGATTGCCCACCGGAACGGCGGGGGCGGGGGCGGGCTCGGGAACCGCCTCCGGCGGCGCCGGGATCTCCTCTGCAGGCGCGTCGGGAGCGGTCGTCGGTTCGCCGCAGCCGACGGCGCACAGCAGTAGCGCCAGAGGAAGGGCTGCCGCCCACCTCACAGAAGCGCTCTCGCCGCCAGATCAACGATCATCGCCGCGAATACTCCCAGCAGGTAGACGAGCGAAACGAGGAAGAGAGTCCGCGCGGTTTCCGGATCGCGCCTTCGCAGCAGGCGCACCGAGTGATAGAGAAACCACGCGCCTAGCGACAGCGCAACGGTAGCGTACAGCGCTCCCAGTAGAGAGAGCGCGACGGGAAGGAGTGTCAGGGGGATCAGCGCGAGGATCCAGGTGACGATCCTGCGCCGCGTGGCGTCGTCTCCGATGCGATCGTGCAGCATCGGGAACCCGGCATTCGCATAGTCGCTCTTGCGCGAGAGTGCGATCGCGTAGAAGTGCGGCGGCTGCCACGTGAAGATGATCGCAAACAGGATCCAGCCGGCGATTCCGATGCTCCCGTCGATCGCGGCGTCCGCGATCAGCGGAGAGACGGCCCCGGACAGGCCGCCGATCACGACGGCTACCGGGGTGCGCGGCTTGAGCCAGAGTGTGTAGACGAACACGTAAAAGAGGATCGCCGTGAGAGCGATCAGGGCGGCCGTCCCCCCGGCCACGGCCCAGAGCGTGCCCGTTCCGAGGACGCCGAGCGCGACGCCGAAGATCAAGGCGTTGCGTGGGGTCAGCTGTCCGGATGGCAATGGCCGCTGGCGCGTGCGCTCCATGCGCGCGTCGATTCCGCGCTCCACGTACATGTTCAACGAGTTGGCAGCACCCGCCGCGAGGGCGATCCCGAGCAGGGTCGCGCCGGCGAACCCGAAGGACGGCCAGCCCCCGGTCGCCATGACCAGGGCCGGGACACCCGAGAACAACACGAGTGGCAGGAGTCGCGGTTTCGTCAGCGCGGCATAGCTGCGCAGCGTGCTCATCCGACCGACTCCATTGCATGGCCGAGCGAGCTCTCGGCCGGGGCCGCCGCGCTCTGTGACTCCCACGCCTCGAGCGCGACGAGAGCCAGCGCGAGCACGAGCGCCGCGGCCAGCGCGGAGTGCAGGGCCGTGATCTCGACGGGCAGCTGTCCCAGAACATTGACCACGCCGGCCGCAATCTGCGCGACCACCAGGTGAAGGCTGACCCACGCGTACGAGCTCACGCGTCCCGCGCCGCGCGTCACCCACACGAGTCCGATGCAGGCCAGCGCGAGCGCCAGCGCGTTCAGCCGGTGAAGCACGTGCAGCCCGATCAGACCGGAGAACGTCGGCGCCACGGAGTGGCCGTCGCAGGTGGGAAAGGCCGAACAGGCCAGCCCGGCGTAGTGGCCCGAGACCAGCCCCCCCAGCACGAGCTGGCCGACCAGCAGCGCGCCACAGAGCGCGACCGCCAGCGAGATCGAAGCGGGAAGCCGGCTTCGCTCTCGCGAGGCGAGTCTGCCGGCCTCCCCGAGATCCCGCGCGATCCAGAACAGCGTCCCGCAGAACGCGTTCCCCACGAGCAAGTGCGCGGTGACGGTCCAGGGGGCCAGCCCGAGCAGAACCGTGAGACCTCCCAGGACCACCTGCGTGCCGAGCAGCGCCCAGGCCACGACCAGCGCTCGAGCCACGAGCCCGCGCAGCTCAGGGATGCGAATCAGGTACGCACTCGCACCCGCGAGGCCCAGCGAGACGAGCCCCGCCAGCGCGCGATGGCCCCACTCGAGCGCCACCTTGGCATCGAAGTCGGGCACGACCCGGCCAAAGCAGAGCGGCCAGTCCGGACAGGCCAGGCCCGCGCCCTGGGCCCGGACGATCGCCCCCAGTACGATCAACGCGTACGCCGCAGCGCAGAGGGCACCCACGCCCTGACCGGCGCGTCGGGCCGCAATCCTCACGC
>JAUXJB010000120.1 GCA_030624945.1 Deltaproteobacteria bacterium
CTAGGCACTGCTCCCGATGGCCGGTAGTCCGTGAGCTGGGGGGCCAATCGCCGCCGCTGGGCGCCCTGACCGTGGCGCAATGCCCCGTACTCGAGACATTTCACCCCGAAATTCGGATATCGCGGTACAGTGGCGGGTGCCTGGTGGCACGGCGCGTGCTTCACCCAGGGGAGATCAGCGACGAGGAGGCAAGGCATGTCCGGAATTTCCGCACGCCTGGAGACGGCTCTCAAGGACAGCGGGGTTCGTTACGAGGTGATCCATCACCGCGTCGACTACCAGGCCCAGCAGGCGGCGATCGATACCGATACCCCGACGAGAGATTTCGCGAAGACCCTGTTCGTCCGGGTCGACGGGCGCTACGCGATGGCCGTGATGCCGGCGGGTCAGTTCCTGTCGGAGCGCAAGCTGTGCGAATCCCTGGGAGCCGGCGAGCTACGTCTCGCGACCGAGGAGGAGATTGCGCCCTTGTGTCCGGATGCGGAGGTCGGCGCCGCGCCGCCGTTCGGCAACCTGTACGGGCTCGACGTCTATGTGAGCCCGCTGCTGGCCGAGGACGAAGAGATCACGTTCAACGGGGGCTCGCACGAGGCAGCCGTCCGCATGGAGTACGGGGACTTCGAGAGGCTCGTGCGGCCTCGCGTCGTGCCCATGTCCCGGCACGACTTCGTGAGCGCCTGAGGCGCAAAGTCGGGAGGGACACACAAGTGAAGATCACGGTAAGCGACTGGATGACCCCCGATCCCGCGTCGATCGAGCCGGAGGCCTCGGCCCTGGCCGCGATCGAGATGATGGTGGGCGGTGGGTATCGGCACCTGCCCGTGGTGGATGAGGCAGGGCGTGTCATCGGCATTTTGACGCTGAGCGATCTGCGCTCGGCCCTCGAAGAGCCTCTCGGCCTCCACGATCTCCCCAGCAGAGAGGCCTGCGCTCTGGCCAAGGACTACACGGTAGCCGAGCTCATGACCTACGCGCCCACCACGACGGCGGCAGATGCCACGCTGGAGAGCGCGGCGGGCCGGCTGGCGGCCCGTCGGATCGGATGCCTGCCCGTCGTGGACGACGCGGGCGCGCTCGTCGGCATGCTCTCGGAGACGGACGCGCTGCGCGCGCTCGTGGCCGTCCTCGCCGTTGAGCGCGGAGGGTCATCTCCCCGGACCCTGGCCCGGCTGGATACCGTGGAGAGCCACCTGCGCGCGGAGCGCTGGCGCATCCTGGACCGGCTGTCCGCGCTCAGCCAGGCCGGCCGCGCGCTCGCGGATGAGCAGCGGGAGCAGGTGTTGGATACGGGCGAGCTCGGCACCGATCAGCAGAACGTCGAGCTCGAGGAGCAGCTGGCATACCTGAGCGCGCGTCGGCTCGACGCGCTGGACCGCGCACTCGATCGCGCAGCCCAGGGGCGGCTCGGGATCTGCGACGACTGCGGTGCCGCGATCCCGACGGCCCGCGCGCGGGCACTCCCGGGAACCACCGTGTGCGTTCGCTGCGCGAGCTCGAAGGAAGCGGGTAGGGCGCGGGGCGAGCAGCTTCCCGGCTCGTTGGCCGCGTTTCGGACGGGGATTGGCGGCCAGCTCTACACTCCCCAGGGTGAGGGCCGGCTGCTCCGGATCGCCCCGTTCGGAACCTGTGGCGGCTGCGGTGAGGTCGAGGGGCGCTACGACGAGGACGAGGACGCGATTCTCTGCAGCTCTCCCGAGTGCGGAATTCCTTTGACAGACGTGGTAGAGCTTGCGGTCGTGCAGGTCGGGGACGCGGTGATCTCCGTCGCTCCAGAGAAGCTCCGCGAGGTCGATGCGCATCCCTACGATTGAGCGAGCGCGCTACGAGAGGTCACGATGCAGCGAGGAAGAGGTGAGGGTGACGGCGGGAGTCGACGAGACCGACTGATCCAGGACGCCCGGCACGACACCTACCGCGCGCGGCGCAAGCCGCTGGAGCCCGCCCGCTGTCCGGGCTGCGGGGCCGTCTTTCGCGACGGCAGATGGCAGTGGATCGAGGATTCGACCGCGGTGCCCGTGCCGCTTTGCCCGGCTTGCCAACGCATCGAGGACGGCTATCCCGCGGGATTCGTGACGCTCTCCGGGGAGTTTCTCCAGGAACACCGCGACGAGATCCTGGCGCTGGCGCACAACGTGGAGGCGCGGGAGCGAGGCGAGCATCCGCTCAAGCGGATCATGGAGGTCCGGGATCAGGGCGGTGAGATCTTGATCACGACGACCGACCTGCATCTCGCGCGCTCGATCGGGGATTCCCTGTACCACGCGTACGCCGGGGAGCTCGACTACCAGTACACCAAGGGGGCGGACTCGCTGCGCGTGACCTGGAAGCGCTGATGGTTCGGGCGGAGCCGGGCGAGGCGCGTAGCGCCGTGGTTCGGTCGCTCTGCACCGCCCCCGGAGAGTCGGACTTTTACGAGGTCGCAGAGCGAGTTGCCGAGGCCGTAGCGGCAGCCGAGCCAGAGGCGGAGCGCGTACGCTGGCGCGGGCGCTTCGCCGAGTCCATCGCGCAGCAGCGCTTTCTCCCCAGTCTTCCGATCCTGAGCAACGCGGGGCGCTCGCAGCAGCTGGCGGCCTGCTTCGTACTGGAGCCCGAGGACAGCCTCGCCTCGATCTACGAGAACCTCGCGTGCGCCGCGTTGATCCAACAGGGCTCCGGGGGTGCCGGTGTCCACTTCTCGCGACTGCGTCCGCGCGGGTCAGCCATTCTTCGCTCGGGCGGAACCTCGCCGGGTCCACTGGCCTTCGTCGAGCTGTTCGCCCACTCCGCGCAGGTAAACAGGCGCGCCGGCCGGCGCCCCGGTGCCCACCTCGCCGTCCTCTCGGTGGAACATCCCGACGCCCGCGACTTCGTGCGGGCCGCGCGCGCGAGAGATGCGAGTCTCGTCGGCATGGGGCTCGCTCTGGGGCTGACCGCTGGATTCCTGTCGCGGGCAGAGAGCGGAGGCGAGGAGCGCCGGCTACTGGCAGAGATTGCGGAGACGATCCTCGAGACGGGCGAGCCCAGCCTGCTCTTCCTCGACGCGATCGAGGCGGCAAACCCCGCCCCTCAGCTCGGCCAGCTGTGTGCGACGAATCCGTGCGGCGAGCAGCCCCTCCTGCCCGGCGAGAGCTGCGTGCTGGGGTCGCTGCATCTCCCGGCCTTCACCGACGAGAGCGGGCAGCTCGACTCGGAGGCCCTTCGGTCGGCCACGCGCGAGGGGGTTCGCTTTCTCGACGACGTCGTCTCCGTCGCTTGCTACCCGGACGAGAAGATCCGCGCTGCGACACTGCGAACGCGCAAGATCGGTCTGGGCTTCATGGGTCTGGCGGATCTCGCGCTCATGCGAGGCCTCGAGTACGGGAGTCCCGATTTCCGTGAGCTCGCCTCCGAGGTCACGCGACTGATCGCCGAGGCCGCGCGAGCCGAGAGCCAGGATCTCGCGAGCGAGCGAGGACACTATCCGGCCTGGAACGGAGACGATGTCGCGCTCCGCAACGCCACACAGCTGGCGGTCGCTCCCACGGGAACGGTGCGCTTGATCGCGGGTTGTAGCGGCGGGATCGAGCCCTTGCTGAATCCCGTGAGATCGATCGAGTTCGCGGGGGCCGAGCTGCGCTGGGTGGACCGCTGGCTCGAGACGTGGATACGCAAGCGAGCTTCGGAGCCGGAGGCACTGCTGGGTGCCCTCGAGAGGGGAGAGCCCGCGGAGCTGCTGCCGGGGCTAGAAGCCGCGGAGCGGCGGCTCTTGCAGCGCGGGTCGGAGATCGATCCAGCGGCGCAGGTCCTGCTCGATGCTGCCGTGCAGGCACACGTCGATGGCGCTGTGTCGAAGACCGTCCACCTGCCGACGACCATCCGCGCGCCAGAGCTGCTCGAGCTCGTCTCGCTGGCCCAGCGCGAGGGCTGCAAGGGCGTGTCCTTCTTCCGGGAGGGCGGGCCCCGCGCGCCCTGCGTCTTGCGCAGCGCCGATCTCCGCGACGAGGACACCTGAGTGGGCGCACGGGTCGGAGGGCCTCGTGATCAACCTGACGAGGTACACTAGGGGTGCGGAGCATGCGGGTGGCCCCCGCTCACTTCCCATGAAGGGAGACATACCTGTGGACAGAATGCTCGTGCCCGTGGATTTCTCGGAGCCTGCGGGAAAGGCCCTCGACTACGCCATCACGTTGGCCAAGACGTTTGGAGCGAAGATTGACCTCCTCCACGTCTACCACGTCCCCGTCACCGTCGCGGGTCCGTACGCCGAGCCGCTCCCGGTGGCCTACATGGACGGCATCCGCAAGAGCGCGGAGGCCCAGCTCGATAGCTGGCTCGGGCGGGTCAGGGACGCCGGGGTCTCCGGGGAGTCGCACCTCACCGAGGGGGCCGCAGCTCACGAGATCGTGGAGTGCGCCCGCCAGCTGCAGGTCGACCAGATCGTGATCGGCACCCGTGGGCTCACGGGGCTCAAACACCTGATGCTGGGGAGCGTGGCCGACCGCACCGTGCGGCTCGCTCACTGTCCCGTGACGACGGTGCCGGCGGACGAGGAGTAGTCGGCCCCGCCAGAGGGAAACGAGGATGGCGGCGGAGATCGAGCCGCTTCCAGCAGAGCTTGCGAGAGGCCTCGAGGACGCCTCCGCCTACCCCGAGGATTCGGGTGCCGGTGTAGAGCTCCGATCGCTGCAGACCCACATCTCGCATGTCTTTCTGACGGGCGAACGCGTGTACAAGCTGCGCAAGGCCGTGCGCCCGGGCTTCCTGGATTTCGGGACCCGGGCAGCCCGCAATGCCGACGCTCTGCGCGAGATCGCCCTCAATCGCAGGCTGGCGCCCGATGTCTACCTGGGGGTGGCGCCCGTCCGGATCGATGATTCCGGCGTGCGCTTGGGTGCTGTATCGGAGACGCTCGCCACCGGCTGCGGCGAGGGGGAGGTGCCCGAGCACTGCGTCGTGATGCGCCGGCTACCCGAAGGTCGCGACGCCCTCAGCCTGCTCCAGGCCGGGCGTCTGGAGGGCGGTCACATCGACAGGGTCGCCCGCTCGATCGCGCGTTTTCACGCGACGGTCGGGCTCGGGAAGCCCGCCCCGTACTCCGAGCGGGAATGGCGCGAGCGCATCTCCCGGCGGGTCGAGGACGCGATCCCGCCGCTCGAGGGGGGAGAGGACCTGCGGGTTGTGACACGCTCCTTTCTGGCCGAACACGCCGGGCGCTTCGAGTCGCGCCGGCTCGAGGGCCGCGCGGTCGACGCCCACGGCGACCTGCATCTGCAGCACATCTGGTTCGAGCGCAACGACGGGGAGCCGCTCTTCGTCGATTGCATCGAGTTCAGCGACGATCTGCGCAGGATCGATGCCGCTTCGGAGGTGGCGTTTCTCTCCATGGATCTCGAGTACCGCGAGCGGCGCGACCTTGGCGAGCGGTTCCTGCGGCGTTACGCGCGCGAGAGCGACGACTTCGATCTCTACGCCGTGGTGGACTACTACGCGAGCTATCGGGCCGCCGTTCGCTCCCTGGTAGCGGCGCTCGCATCCGAAGAGCCGGA
>JAUXJB010000241.1 GCA_030624945.1 Deltaproteobacteria bacterium
GATCCCGAGCTGGGCGGGCCGAGAGACGAGCAGGAGCAGGATCAGCAGACCACGCAGTTGCAGATGTTCGGCCATGCCCGGAAGGTCGCAGAGAAGTATCGCGACGAGCCCGGCGACAACTTGACCAGCAAGCTCCTCCACCACGAGATCGACGGGGAGAAGCTGAACGAGATCGAGTACTGTGCGTTCTTCCTCTTGCTCTGCGTGGCCGGGAACGAGACCACGCGCACCGTCACGACCAACGGCATGAAGCAGCTGATCGCGCACCCGGATCAGCTACAGCTGCTGGTGGAGAACCCCTCGCTGATCCCGTCGGCCATCGAGGAGATCGTCCGCTACGACCCGGCCGTTCATCATTTCCGGCGCACCGCCATGCAGGACACCGAGATCCGCGACAAGCAGATCCGCAAGGGCGACAAGGTCGTGATGTGGTACCCCTCGGCGAATCGCGACGAGGAGGTGTTCGAGGATCCCGATCGCTTCGACGTGACGCGCAAGGAAAACGAGCACCTGGCCTTCGGGATCGGCGAGCACTTCTGCCTGGGCGCGAACCTCGCTCGCCTGGAGCTGCAGCTGATCTTCGAGCAGATCATCCCGCGGCTGCGCGATCCCGAGCACGCCGGACCGGTGCGCCGCATGCGCTCGAACTTCATCAACGGGGTGAAGGAGATGCGGATCAAGTTCACGCCCGAGCAGGTGTGAGGGATCGGCGCGCCGCTCCCACACCGGAAGCTGTATATGGTCTACTGGAGCGATGGCTGAGAAAGTACCGACGTTCAAGCTCGAGTTTCCCTACAAGCGAAGCCTCGGCCCCGTGGTGGGGACGTTCCTGACGGGTCTCCGCGACAGGCAAGTCCTCGGCATCCGGACGGACTCCGGGCGCGTCCTGGTTCCACCTCTCGAGTACGACCCGGAGACGGGCAAAGAGAACCTCGACTGGGTCGAGGTGGGAGAGACGGGCGTGGTCCGGGGCTGGACCTGGGTCGAGAACCCCGGACGCAAGCACCCCCTCGATCACGGCTTCGCCTGGGCATTGATCCAGCTCGACGGCGCCGACAGCAGCATGGTTCACGCGCTGGACGCCGGGTCGATCGACCGCGTGCACACCGGCATGCGGGTGCGTGCGCGCTGGGCGGAGGAGAGGCGGGGGCACATCTCCGACATCGCGTGCTTCGAGCCGGAGGGGAGCTGATGGCGAGCGAGCCCGTGAAGTTCATGGAGCAGATGGTCTCCCTGGAGTACAAGGTCCGGGCGAGCCCGCTCGGGAAGGCGTACGCCGAGCGGTTGCGGCGGGGGAAGATCACCGGTCACAAGTGCCCCCAGTGCGGCCTGGTCCAGACGCCCCCGTCGGGCTTCTGCGCGATCTGTGTCGTGCCCACGAGCTACGAGGAGCACGGCGTCGAGCTCGCGGATCGCGGCACCATCACCTCCTTCACGGTCGTGGCCCCGATCCAGTACCGCGGCCAGCAGGAGCGGGACCGCTACGCCACGGCCAGCATCCTGCTGGACGGCGCGGACGGGACCACGGGCGGGCAGCGGATCGAGGAGATTCCTCTGGACGAGATACGCATGGGCATGCGTGTCGAGGCGGTCTGGGTGCCCGAGGCGGAGCGCGGGGCAGGCGAGGGCGGCCGGGGCCGCGCCACCATGGGCGGGGCCATCAGCCACTGGCGGCCGACGGGTGAGCCGGACACCCCGCTCGAGAAGTTCGGGGAGCACATCCTCTGATGCGGGACGTGGCGATCGTTTCCTTTGCGCAGATGCGCGGGGATCCCGAGGAGGGCCTCCCCGAGGTCTCGCTGCTGGTGCCTCCGGTGGCAGAGGCCATTCAGAAGAGCGGCGTCCCCCGCAAGGAGATCGGGTTCACCTGCTCGGGGAGCGCCGACTATCTCTCGGGGGGGCCGTTTGCCTTCGTCGGGAACCTCGGGGCCACGGGTGCCTGGCCACCGATCTCGGAATCGCACGTCGAGATGGACGGAGCCTGGGCGCTCTACGAGGCGTGGGTCCGGCTCCAGCATGGGGACGTCGACACGGCGCTCGTCTTCTCCTCGGGTAAGCCCTCGACAGGCGAGCTCTCCGAGATCCTGTGTCTTCAGCTCGACCCGTACTACCTGATGCCGCTCTGGCCCGACCACATCTCGCTCGCGGCCCTGCAGGCGCAGGCCGTGCTCGAGCGCACCGGCCGAACGGAGAAGGATCTGGCGGAGATCGCGGTGCGCGTCCGACGCTCCGCGATCGGCAATCCCAACGCCGAGGTATCGGGCAACTTCGACGCCGCGGATCTCCTGTCGGAGCCCTACGTCGCCTCCCCGCTGCGGGCGCACGACTGCCCGCCCATCGCCGACTGTGCGGCTGCGGTGATGCTGGTGGCGGGAGATCGGGCGCGCGACCTGTGCGAGCGCCCGGTCTGGATCCGGGGAATCGACCACCGCATCGACGCGCAGTATCCGGGAGTGCGCGACCTCTCCCGAGCCCCGTCGGCGAAGCTCGCCGCCGAGAGGGCCGGGGTGGCCAACGGGCCCGTAGAGGTGGCAGAGCTCTCCAGCCTGTTCACGCACGAGGAGATCCTCCTGCGCGAGGAGCTCGGCCTGGGCGAGGACGTATCCGTTAATCCGTCCGGTGGGCCGCTCACCTCGAATCCGACGATGGCCACCGGGCTGATCCGCATCGGCGAGGCCTTTCGCCAGGTCAACGAGAAGGGGCGCAGCCGGGTCGTGGCTCACGCCACGTCCGGCCCCTGCCTGCAGCAGAATCTGGTCTGCGTCCTGGAGGGAGACTGATGTCCGAGAGATGCGCGGTCGTCGGGATCGGACAGACCAAGCACCAGAAGTGTCGCGACGACGTGTCGCTGGCGGGCCTCGTACGCGAAGCGGGATTGCGCGCCCTCGAGGACGCCGAGCTGGGCTTCGAGGACATCGAGGCGGTGGTCATCGGGACCGCGCCGGA
>JAUXJB010000219.1 GCA_030624945.1 Deltaproteobacteria bacterium
CGAAGGAGCGTCAGGTACGGGGACTCACCGGATGAGGCCGCCAGGCCACCGAGGATGGGGGTGGGCGGCTCCGTCCCCCGGATACCCACGTAGTCGATGAGGCCCGGGGGCGCCGGCCGCCCGGCCGCGGCCGCGACGAGGTGGAAGGCGTAGCCGCCGAACTCGGGAACCTGTATCTGCTCCCGTCCGACCAGCAGCTCGAGCAGATGGGCCCCGCGCTCGGGGTCGGGACTCGCACCGCGCGGCATGCGCCTGCCACTGGCCGCGAAGCGTTCCATCGCGCGATAGGAATCGACGAACTCGGCCATGAATACCTCGGGATTCTCGAGATAATCGACGCACTCCCGCGTCTGGCGGTCGACCCCGCGCTCCTGGATCAGCTCGTAGCGCTCCCGCAGGGCGGTCCGGGGAACGCTCATGAGCGAATTTACGTGGCGCACTTTCTAGATGCGGGCCGCGACGTAGCCCGTGACCTCGTCGAGCGTCTGCAGTTCCGCAAAGTCCTCGTCGGGAATCCGGATCTCGAACGAGCTCTCGATCGCGATCATGAGCTCGACCAGATCGAGCGGGTCGGCGTCTAGATCATCCGAGAGGGCGACGTGGGGTTTGAGAGCCGCCTCGTCAACGTGGAACTTCGTCGCCACCAGTCGCCTGATTCGCCGTGCCACGGCTTCCATCGGGTGGCTCTACGACCACAGTCGCCGATCGCTTGAGCCGGGCAGCCCGGTCCTCGGACGCACCAGCGAGTGCTCCGGTGTCGGGCTCGATCACGAGGGTCATGCCGCGTACCTCCCGTACACGTACCCGGGTCCCGCCCGGAACCGAGATCTCGCCGCCGTTCGCCTCGGCTCGCCAAAGCTCTCCCTCGACCCGCACCCAGCCGGACGGAGACAGATCTACCGTCGCCACGCCTCGGGCCCCGATCAGCCGCCCAACCCCTACCCACTCGCTCTCCCCCAGGCTGAAGGAGCGCCGGACGAGCGGATATATGGCCACGTCCTTGGCAACCCAGACGACCATGGCCGCCACCGCCGCCCAGCCCGGAAGGCCCATCCAGTTCCAGAGCCCCACCACCACCAGCCCGGCCAGCGCCACGTCCGGGATCTGCAGCAAGACGTAACGGAGGAGCGCGTGCCTTCCCGCCGAATCTGTCATCGCCCGGAAGTCTACGCAGCCCCGAGACGCGGCGCGAGGTGCAGGCATTCGCCTGCAGCAGACAACGGACAGCACCGTGAGAGGCCCTCGAGCTCGCCCCCAGCGGCCTCGCGAGTTGGTACGCTGGATGCACCAGCTCGAACGCGGACAGACAGGAGGCATCCATGGAGTACGAAGACGGCGGGATCGAACGCACCGACACGGTGCTGCGTATGGCCTACAGCTTGCTCTTTGCATTGATCATCAGCGTGCTGGAGACCGTTCTGGGTGCGATCGTCATCTTTCAGCTGCTCTATACCCTGGTCACCAAGCAGGAGCCGAGCAGGCGCGTTGCGGACCTCGGCAATCGGATCGCCGCCTACTTCTACCGGATGGTCCGCTACCTGACGCACAATGCCGACGAACGCCCGTTCCCCTTCGCGGATTTTCCGAAGGCGCTGGAGCCTCCCTACGCAGAGGATGCGGAGGAGGAGCCCGAGCCGGCCGCGCGAGAGGAACCTCCGTCCTCGGCCTAGTGTCCTGTTTCGGGAGCGCGCTCCCGGAACAGGACACTAGCCCCGCCGCTCCTCGCCCCGCGCCCGACCCCGACCAGCGTCGAAATTCCAGCGGTGTTCCGGCGAGATCGTCAAAGTCTTGACCTTCACTCCCTCTCGAGGCGGGTCCTGTCGCTCGGGGTGAATTCCCCTCCATGCGCGCGACCCCCTCCTCAATCGCTTTGAACTCAAGCACTTCGAGCCCGGCTCGGAGCGGCACGCCAACATCCAGGAAGCGCCTGGAGAGAGGGCGTCCGGGCGGCATTCCCTTTGCACTGGCCCGCCAGACGAGCGGTGGCGAGACCGCGAAGGGAGTACGCGCATGGAGACACTGATGCGGGCGGCATGGGAACAGCAGGGGCGCATCCCGCCGGATCTCAAGGATCGAATCGTTCTCGAGCACACCACCCTGATCAGCTACATCGTGAGCCGGATCGCCGTGCGGCTCCCTTCCCACGTCGACCTGGAAGACCTCCACAACACGGGCGTCATCGGTCTGATGGACGCCGTCGACAAGTACGACCCGAAGAAGGACTGCAAGTTCAAGACGTACGCGGAGTTCCGAATTCGAGGCGCGATCCTCGACCAGCTCCGCTCGCTCGACTGGGTCCCCCGCTCCGTCCGGCAGAAGAGCCGACAGCTGGAGCAGGCCTACAGCGACGCCGAGAAACGGCTGGGGCGTCAGGCGAGCGACTCCGAAGTCGCCGCCAGCCTGGGCATGGAGCTCGCCGAGTTCCACTCCCTCGTCAGCCAGACGCGCCGCGTCTCCATCGTGAACATGGACGATCTGCGGACGCAGAGCGACTCCGAGTATCCGCCCGCGAGCGCGAATCTCGAGGACGTGAACGCCGAGGACCCGTTCTCCACGCTCAAGGCCCGCGAGCTCACACAGGCGCTGGGGACGGGCATCGAGGCGTTACCCGAGAAGGAGCGCCTGGTCGTGTCGCTCTACTACTACGAGGATCTCAATCTGAAAGAGATCGGGCACATCCTGGGCATCACCGAGTCGCGTGTGTGCCAGATCCACTCCAAGGCGGTGGGTCGACTCCGGGCTCGACTCCGGGCCGCGGCGATCAACTGATCCCGTAGTACGGGACGCTTGTCAGCCGGCCGGGCCCCCGCCTACCCTGTACCGGGTGCCGCCGGATGGCGTCGGCACTTCGAGAGGTTCGGCATGCTCGTGCGCCTGGCGATCGACTTCGAGAACCCGGTCAAGGCCTGGTGGGAGAACGGAGGCCGGGAGCTCTGGGAGGGCCTCCGGGAGGGCTTCGAGGACAACTCCGTCGTCCTCGAGGAATCCGTGGCGGCCTCGTGGATCGCCGAGGCGGAGCGGGTCGACGGCTGGAGGGACGGTCCGGACTACGCCCCCCACCCGATCACGATCAACCCGGTGGCAGACGACGAGGACGTCCGCCTCTAGTGTCCTGTTCCGGGAGCGCACTCCAGAAACAGGACACTAGCCCTGGGCACTCTTTGAGTTGCCGTTCTGCGCGAGGCTCTCCTCCGGGCACTTGCGCACGCGCACCCGCGTGATTCGGCTACCCGAGATGTCTGCGACCCCGAACTCGTAG
>JAUXJB010000169.1 GCA_030624945.1 Deltaproteobacteria bacterium
GCGCGACTCTCGGCTTCCGAGTAATAGGCGTCGGCCACCTCGAGCGATTGACCGAGGCCCTCCGACAGCTCCAGCTCGTACCAGACGTTGATGGCGCGCGAGACGACGAACGCCGAGAGCGCGAAGAGCGCCGTCGAGGACACGGCCGCGGCAAAGCCCACGGACACCACGAACTTGGTATTCAGCTTCGCGCCGATGATCCCGCGCCGACGCTCGATCACGAGCTTGGCGATGTTTCGACCGAGCAGGAACACCAGGATGCAGATACCGATCACGTTCAGCTGAGCGAGCGCCCAGAAGACGAGATCGCTGCCAATCGGCAGGGAGCGCGATCCCGACAGGAGGCTCTGCTCCGCCGCGACGAACACGGCGAGTGCGACGCCGACCAGTCCGGCCAGGCGCCAGTCGCGCCGGCGCCGACGCCGCTCGCCCGGCGGCAAAGAAGCCCGACCGCGGACGGTCGGCTCCGGAAACCTCAGCGGTGCTGCCACTCCGATGGAACGCTACCCCAGCTCCCGGCTTCAATCCAACCCCATAGGCGTGCGCCCACCGGGCATAAGCCGCCGGAAAGGCTCCGCTTTGGGCCACTTTCCATTCAAGCACCGGCAACTCTTGGCCGATGAGCCCTAATTGTGGAGCCAAATCCATCCCTGGCCATGGACGACGCCCGAGTTGAGCGGCTGCTCGAACAGTTCGCCGTCGATCCCAGCGACACCCCCGCCTTCCGCACCCTAGAGGAGCACCTGTTCTTCGTCGAGGCCTGGCAGCAGCTCGCAGGCGTCTACGAGTGCCGGATCTCTGCCACGCCCGAGGGCGATGCCGAGCGGGAGCGGCTGCTGCTGAGGCTGGCGACCGTGCTCGACGAGCGATTGGAGAACAGGGAGGCCGCACGCCTGCGCCTCGAGGAACTCCTGCGCCAGAATCCGGAGCACGCCGAAGCGCTCGGCCGACTGCGCGGGCTTCACACCCGCGCTGGCGAGTTCGGCACCGCCCTCCAGCTCGCCGAGATAGAAGAGCGCCTACCGCTGCGAGCCGCCGACCGCGCGCGGCTCCTGGCGGAGATCGGCACGCTCTGGAACTACGCGGGCGATCCGCTCGAAGGAGACCGCCGGCTCGAGGAGGCGCTGCAGCTCGACGCGAGCTGCGATCTGGCGCTGGCCGAGCGGGCCCGACGCGCCACCGAGATGGGCAGGAAAGAAGAGGCGCTGCGGCTCCACGCGCTGCGAGTGAACTCCCTCATCGGCGCGGCTCGCTGCGAGGTGCTCGCGCAGATGGTGGAGCTCCTGAAGCCGACGCAGAAGGATCGGATCCGCACCCTGCTGAGGGAGATCGTGCGGCAATTCCCCGATCGGCGTGACTCGATCGAGCGGCTGATCGAGATCGAACGCGAGGATCGCGAGTTCGAACGCGTCGACGAGCTGCAGCGCGCGTTGTGGAAGGTCCTCCGCGATCCCGCCGATCGCCTGCGGCTCGCCCTGGAGGCGTCGACGCTGCAGCTCGGGGAGGCGGCGGATCTGGGCGCGGCGTTCTACTGGGCGGACCTGGCGCAGGAGGTGGATTCTGGCGTCGTCGCCGTTCAGGAGCTGCGCGCACGTCTGTTCCGGCGCGCGGGTCAGACCGAGAACCTGATCGAGACCATCGACAGCCTCGTCCGGATCGACGGTCCCACGCCGATGCGCCTCCTCGAGCTCGCGGTGCTGCAGGAACGCGGCGGCCGACCCGAGCGAGCCGTCGAGTGCCTGTATCTCCTGCTGGAGCAGGACCCGGAGGACACCGAGGCCCTGCTCGCCCTCGACCGGTGTCTCACGAACCTCGGACGCCACGGGGAGCGGGCCGAGATCCTGGAGCGGCGCATCGGGGACACGACGCGTGCGACGGACGCGGCCAATCTGCTGTGCGAGCTCGCCGAGCTCTGCATCGGGCGACTCGACGACGAGGCGGCGGGAGAGGACGCTTACCGTCGCGCTCTGGAACGGACGGACCACGCGCGCGCGGCCGACGGCTTGAAACAGCTGCTCGCCAAGGCGGGACGCTTCCCGGACCTGGCGACGCTGCTGGACCAGCTGGCGGGTCGGGAGCGCCGCGACGAGGCTCGTGCGGGGATCCTGACCCAACTGGGGACGGTGCGACTCGACTCGCTCGACGATCCCGGCGGAGCCCGCCAGGCGTTCGGCCGCGCGCTCGATGCCGACCCGACGGCCAGCGAGGCCCTGCAAGGCCTGCGCAAGGTCGCCGCCGCCAGCGAGGATCCGGCGGCCCAGCTCGAAGCCTGCCAGCGCGAGGTCTACCTGCAACCCGAACCGGAGCGCCAGCTGCCGCTCCTGCGGGAGATCGTGAGTGTCGCCCGCCAGCTGGGAGACCTCGCCCAGGCGCGCCGGGCCGCCGAGGCGTGGGCCGAGCTGGACCCGTCCGCAGAATCGCTGCGCTGTCTGGCGGAGCTGACGCGGGAGCTGGTGGATTCGAGCGGTGAGCGGAGCACGCTCGAGGCCCTCGAGATCCTGCTCGCCGACGACCCGCCGGCGCGCGCCGAGGTGCTGGTGCGGCTGGGAGAGCTGGCCCTCGGAGAGGCCGATCCAAACGCCCTGGACGTGGCCTGCCACTGGTACCGCGAGGCTCTGGCACTCGCTCCGGACGAGGCCCTGCGATCGCGCTTGATCGACCTCTTTCGGAGCAGCCGGCAGCTGCCGGAGCTCGCGCACCAGCTGCGCGGGCGACTGGAAGGACTGACCGGAGAGGACGCGATCTCCTGCCGCCTCGAGCTGGCCGAGGTTCTGGGGGACCTGGATGATGCACGCGGCGCGTGTGAGGTCTTGTGGCCGGCCTTCGAGGACGATCCGCGCTGCGCGGAGATCGCGGACGCACTCGAAGCGCGCCTCCTGGAGCTCGGTCGGGACGAGCAACTCTGCGAGGTGCTCGGACGTCGCCTCGATGGCGAGCGTGACTCCGAGCGGCGCCGCGCGATTGCCCAGCGGCTGGCGAAGCTCCTGCTCGAGGGACGCGGGCGGCCCGCCGACGCCGTGGCGGTCCTGCGCGAGGTCACCGATCCCAGTCGGGACGAGGACCTCGAGGCACTCTTTGACCAGGCTCTCGAAGCGTCCAGTGTTCGCGGCGAACGCGAGTCGTGGCTGCGCTCGCGCGAAGCCCACCTCGAGGGTGAGAGGAAGGTGGATCTCCTCCAACGCCTCGCCACCATCCAGGAGGAAGACGGTCGCCGCGACGAGGCCATCCAGACGCTGCGGCGCGCGCACAAGCTGGCCGGCGAGGGCGCCAAGGACAAGCTGCAGAGCCGTCTGCTCGCACTCCTGAGGGGGCACCGTTCCTCGCGGGAGCAGCTCGAGCTGCTCGCCGAGCTGCTCGAGGAGACCGAAGATCCGGGGCCCCGCGCGACCTTCCTGATCGAACGCGCGCGCATCCAGGCGGACGACCTCGACGCACCCGATCAGGCGATTGCGGAGCTCGAACGCGCGCAGCAGGAGGCCCCCCTGGGCGCCAGCGAGCTCGGCCTGGTCTCGAACCTCTACGAGCGAACCGGTGCCATCGACCAGCAGGCGAACGCACTGGGGGCGCTGGCGGAAGCCACCGAGGACCGCGAAGAGAGGCGTCGGGCGCTGCTGAGACTTGCCGCACTCCGGCTCGACGGTCCCGGATTCGCGCAGGACAGGGGCGAGGCCGAGGCGTCCCTGCGCCAGATCCTGGAGCTCGACCCTGCGGATCGGGAGGCGTTCGATCGCCTGCTCGCGCTCCTCGACGAGGCTCTGCGGAGTCGCGACGTCTGCGAGCTGCTCCGGTCCCGCCTGGCACTCTCCGAGCTTCGCCCCAGCGAGAGGAGCTCTCTGGCGCTGCGCCTGGCCACCCTCCAGATGGAGGACGGCGAGCCCGAGGCCGCGGCCGAGACCGTGCGGGCCGCACGGGAGGCCGGGATCGAGCGCCCGGCGCTCAACGAGTTGTTCTTCGCGGCCCTCGAGTCGCTGGGGAAGACCGAAGACTGCGCGCAGCTCTCCAAAGAGCGGGCTCGCTCGGAGAGCGGCGTCGAGCGGGCTCGCTGGCTGCGCCGCTGGTTGGGCTCACAGAAGGAGGCCGAGGACACGGCGGAAGAAAGGCTCTGCGGGCTGGCAGAGCTGATCCGCGAGCAGCCGGGCGACCCCGAGCTGATCTCGCTCCGGCTGACACTCCTGCGGGAGCTCGGCCAGCTCCCCGAACTGGCCGAAGCGCTCGAGCAGGTCGTGAGCGGCGCCACTCCGCTCGCGGATGGACGTCGCAGTGTCTGCCTGCGCGAGCTCCTTCAGCTCTACGAAGGCCCGCTCGAGCGTCCGGAGCGGGCACTCGATTGGATCGAGGCTGAGATCGAAGCGGAGTCGGGCCTCCGAAACCGCGGCGCGGAACTCGCGC
>JAUXJB010000236.1 GCA_030624945.1 Deltaproteobacteria bacterium
GCCTTCGCGGACATGGGCTTTGACGTCGACGTGGGCAGCCTGTTTCAGACCCCCGAAGAGGTCGCGCGCCAGGCGGTCGAGAACGACGTTCACGTGGTCGGGATCTCCAGCCAGGCGGCCGGGCACAAGACCCTGGTGCCTCAGCTGATCGAGGCACTCGCACGGGAGAACGCCGGGGATGTCGTCGTCGTGTGCGGCGGGATCATTCCCGCGCGGGACCACGCGTTCCTCCACGAGAAGGGCGTCGCGAAGATCTTCGGTCCCGGTACGGCGGTTCCCGAGGCCGCTCGCGAGGTATTGCAGGCTATCCGCGACCGCCGGGCATGAGCCGACGAGGGCTCAGCGCCGCCGACTACTGCGAGGGAGTGCTGGACGGGCAGCGTCGCCTGGTCGCGAAGACGATCACCCTGCTCGAGAGCCGCCGCCAGGACCATCGCACGTGCGGCCAGCAGGTCTTGGACAAGCTCATTCCCCACACGGGCAGGGCGGTGCGGGTGGGAATCACCGGGCCGCCGGGAGTGGGCAAGAGCAGGTTCATCGAGGCGCTCGGACTCGAGCTCACGAAGGCCGGGCACCGCGTCGCGGTGCTCGCCGTGGATCCCTCGAGTCCCGTGAGCGGCGGCAGCATCCTCGGTGACAAGACCCGCATGGATCGGCTGGCCCAGCAGGAGAGCGCGTTCATCCGACCCAGCCCGTCGGGTGGGACGCTCGGAGGCGTTGCCCACCGGACGCGAGAGGCCATGCTCGTCTGCGAGGCCGCGGGCTTCGGCATCCTGATCGTCGAGACGGTGGGCGTGGGGCAGTCGGAGGTAGAGGTCCGCTCGATGGTCGATTTCTTCGCGGTTCTGCTACAGCCGGGAGCAGGAGACGACCTGCAGGGCATCAAGAAGGGAGTGCTCGAGCTGGCGGATGCCCTGGTGGTGACCAAGGCCGATGGCGAGAGCGCCGCGCCGGCGGCCCGAACGCGGGTCGACTACGAGCAAGCGCTCGGGCTGTTGCGCCCGACCTCCGAGTCGTGGCGGACTCCCGTTCTGATGGTGAGTGCCGTTGCGGGAACCGGGATCGCGGAGTTCTGGGAGACCGTGATGGCTCACCGGGAGTGCCTCACGCAGAGCGGCGAGCTCGATCAGCGGCGGCGCTCGCAGGCCAAGGCCTGGCTCTGGCGGCTCGTCGAGGAGGGGCTCGAGTCCGCCTTCCGATCCGATCCTCGCGTCGCGGTACACCTCGAGGAGCTCGAGAGGGAAGTTCTGGCCCATAGCATGACAGCGCCGCGCGCGGCCGCCGTGTTGCTCGAGGCCTTCCTCGAAAGATCTTCCCGAAATCCGCAGTAGCCTCCTCAATCAGCCCGGTCTGCGGACCGATAGGCATGGCGTAGGTATAGGCCCGACATGCCCCAGCTGAATCTAGGAACCCGCGAGATCGCGCTGAAGATCGTGTATTACGGTCCTGCGCGCTCCGGGAAGACGACCAATCTGCAGCAGATCCACGCACTGCTGTCGCCGGATTCGCGCGGTGAGATGGTCACGCTGGATACCCAGGACGACCGCACTCTCTACTTCGACTTTCTGCCCGTCGAGTTCGGAGTAGAGGGCGGCTATCAGGTCCGACTCAAGCTGTTCACGGTGCCGGGCCAGGTCCTGCACCGCTCTACGCGACGCGTCGTTCTGGCGGGCGCCGACGCGGTGGCCTTCGTGGCCGATTCGCAGCGTTCCTCCGCCTCGGCCAACGCCTACTCCTACCGGGATCTGGAGACGAACCTCCGCCTAAATGGCCTCGATATCCACGAGGTCCCCCAGGTGGTGCAGTTCAACAAGCGCGACCTCCAGGACATCAAATCGCTCGAAGAGATCCGCGAGGCGTGGAAAGGCACCGGCATCCCGACGGTCCCCGCTTCTGCCACCCAGGGGGTGGGTGTGCTCGAGACCCTGGAGGCGCTTCTGGTGCGCCTCTACCGCCATCTCGAGCAGGGACATTCCTTCTCGTCGAAGTTCGGTCTCGGCGAGGAGCAATTCATCGAAGGCGTGATGCGCAACCACGTCCACGCGGAGAAGGAATAGGTTCCAGCAGCGCCCCATCTGCGCTGCGACGGTCTTCTGAGCCACCGCTACGGCCGCGCGTGGCGGAAATTGACACAACAATCACCCCCTGATAGGTTGCGAAGGTCAGTCTACCTAGACATCTAGGTAGGTCCGTGCCCCGGTCGCCCTTGCCCTGGGCACCCCGCGGAGGATCTTTGGGTAACCCAAGCAGCGGGGAGGCGAGCATCCCCCCGACTGAGAAGAGAGGCGAGATCTTCGACCGGGTCGAGCGGGCCGTGGAGGAGATCCGCGCCGGCAAGATGATCATCCTGGTGGATGACGAGGATCGCGAGAACGAGGGCGATCTTTGCATGGCCGCCGAGTGCTGCGCCCCGGAGGCCGTGAACTTCATGGCCACGCACGGGCGTGGGCTGATCTGCCTGGCCCTCACCCCGGAGAGGGCCCAGGAGCTCGAGCTCACCATGATGGTGCCCGAAGCCGTGAACACCACCCCCTACGGGACGGCATTCACGGTCTCCATCGAGGCCCGCGAGGGAGTGACCACCGGAATCTCCGCGGCCGATCGCGCCCGGACCATCCAGGTGGCCATCGACCCGCGCAGTCGCTCCTACGACCTGAATCGGCCCGGACACGTGTTCCCATTGATCGCCAAGCCGGGCGGGGTGTTGCGCCGCACCGGTCAGACCGAGGGCGCCGTCGATCTCGCGAGACTGGCGGGACTTCGCCCCGCGGGTGTCATCTGCGAGATCATGAACCCGGATGGCAGCATGGCACGCAGGCCGGAGCTCGAGGTGTTTGCCCGAGAGCACGATCTGCACATCCTCTCGATCGCGGACCTGATCAAGTACAGGACGCGGACGGAGCAGCTGGTTCACCGAGCTGCGGAGGCGAGCCTGCCCTCGACGTTCGGCGACTTCCGCGCCATCGTGTTCAAGAACGAGATCGACTTCGTGGACCACATCGCGCTGGTGCGCGGTGAGATCCGGCCCGACGTCCCCACACTGGTGCGCGTCCAC
>JAUXJB010000265.1 GCA_030624945.1 Deltaproteobacteria bacterium
GACAAGCGGCGGGACTTCGAGTCCGAGCAGCCAGACCTGTCCCACCGCGCTGGCCAGCCAGAGTGGGAGTAGTGAGAGCGCCGGAACGCGGAAGCTCCCCTGGATCGGGCCCTTCCGGTCGATGCCCAGCGCGTAGTAGCAACGGATGCTCTTCAGTCGGTAGTGGGCGAGGGCCGCGCCCACCACACAGGCGGCGATCCCTGCGCTGCCGAACAGGGGAGTGGGCGAGCCGAGCACAGCCACCAGGGCGGCTGCACCTGTGAGCGCCCCGGCGAACGGGATGATTGCGGCGAGGCGCAGATGGCCCCAGCGCTCCTCGAGCGCGGCGCCCGCCAGGAACAGGATCAGCAGGTTCATGAGCAGGTGTGCCCACGAGCTGTGGAGGAAGGGATGCGTGAAGAAGGCGAGCGCGCCGGGATCGGCGGGGACGAGCCCCCAGCGCGTGTAGGCGTTGGCCACCCGAGGCGTGGTGTCGCTTGCGAGGGCGCGGGCACTCAGGGAGTCGAGCACCTCCTGCTGCGCGCGACGCATCTCCTCGTCCTCGGGCCAGCGTTGGTAGGAGTCGTGCCGCAGATCCTGGTAGAGCTTGCGGCGCTTCTCCGTGGCGAGTCCTCGGCCGACCTCCATCATGATCTCGGGATCCACGTCGAGGTAGGCGTGCTCTCGCCAGTACTCCGCGGCCTGAGCCAGATCCTCCGCCGGAGCCGGGGCTTGCTCGGGCAGCTCCGCGTCGATGGTGAGGAAGAGTGCGAGGCAGACGAGGACCACGACCCCGGTAACCCAGGGCACACGGAGGACCTCACTCTGACCAACGGGCAGAATCATCTGGCTTTCCACTCACCCAAGTGCGCGATAGATGCAGCCAGATCCCGTATCGACCGGATCCCCTTGTCCTTTTACGAAAGAGATCGGCGAGGCGCGCCCGGGCATTCCCGTCGCCAATGGCCCAGGTCGTCTCGGCGGGTCTCGGGGTGAGAAGAGGTGTGCGGCGCTTCAGTCGATCTGGTCGAGGGCGTCGAGGATGAGCTGGGCGTCCAGCCAGAGCTGGAAGTCCTCGCGCACGTCCACCAGGCGAACAAATCCCTGTCGATCCAGAACGTAGGTCGACGGGTGGGGTACGCCCGTCTCCAGCATCTCGGGATTCGATCGCCGCAGTCCCAGACGGTCGATGGAGGTGCTGAAGGGGTCTCGCAGGAAGATCATCCGGTCCGTGAGCCGGTTTCCCTGGATGAAGAAGTGCGTCTTCTCGTTGATCTGGTTGTCGGCGAGGACGTAGAGCACTACCAGATCTCGCTCGCCCTCGAGGCGCTGATACAGCTCGATGAGTCGCGCCTTGCTGAACGGGCACCAGTCGAGGCTGCGTTCGAAGGTCAGGACCACGCGCTGGCCGCGAAACTTCGCGAGTGAGATCGGATTGCCGACGAGGTCCTGCAACGAGAGCTCTGGCAGGCGCTCGCCCACGGTCCCGACGGCATCCGGCACATCCCTCCGCAGGGCGGCTTCCGAACCGCGCCGGCCGAACGGCGTGTACGGCAGCGCGATTGCCAGGGCCAGCAGGCCGACGATCACGATGGTGCCGAGCACGCGTCCGATCACGACTGCCTCGCGGTCCCACGCGCGGGGCGGAGCCAGAGGAAGGCCAGGGCCAGTACCAGGAAGACGATCGCCTCCAGCCGCGGCGTCCCGCCCGCCCACCAGAAGTCCGCGGACAGCCACACCAGCATGCGGTAGAGCGCGCCAAGCGAGAGCCCGATCGCGGTCGCGGTCCCGATGGCCCGCCCGCCCTGGCCGCGCGCCGCGCCCAGCAGGCAGAAGCCCCAGGCCACCAGGCACGAGCCGGAGAAGGCCACGAAGTAGTAGCCCTGCGGCCCGATCGGGAAGGGCAGGGGGGAGCTCGAGTCCGGCGTTACCGAGACGGCGAACGCCCCGACGAATGCGAACCCCAGGAGACCCATGAGGCCGCCCACGATCCAGCACAGGGTCTTGTATGCGAGTCTGATGGGGGGCTCCCCAGCCGCTGGGCCTGCATGCCTCCGTCGGCAGGTCGACTCAGTGTACTCCGCTGGCCACCCGCCGCACGTGCAGGTCGCGCTCGGGCAGGCCCCGTCTCCGCTGCGGATCGGGGTTCAAGAGGCCGTCGAGGTCCGGGCGGAACTGCGTCGAAGCCGTTTGTAGGCCGGCCAGTCAAACTCGCGCAGGAATCGCGTCGCCGTGACGACGCCGCGCGCGAACAGATCCACCTTTCGCTCTTCGCTCATGAAGAAGTCGAGCCAGTAGTGGTCCCCCGTATCGATGTGCGCCACCAGCTGGCGGTAGTCGGCGTTCTTGAAAAGGAAGTCGTAGTCGGCGTAGTGGCGCGCGGCGTTGAACACGGCGCCGCCGAGCTTGAGCGGACTCGAGATGTCCTGTGGCTCTGTCCGGTCGTGGCCGAGCTTCACGCCGAATGTCGGCATCCTGGGCGGTCGGGGCACGTGGAAGAGGTTGATCGGGAAGTTGGACATGATCCCGCCGTCCACGAAGATCGCCTCGCGCGGCAACTTCCCGGTGTACCCGGCCAGCTC
>JAUXJB010000102.1 GCA_030624945.1 Deltaproteobacteria bacterium
GCCCATTCCATCAGCTCGCCGACCCCCTGAGCGCCGGCGTTGTGCTTCTCGGGACGATTCATCGACAGCACCGCGACGCCGTCTTCCAGGCGCCAGAGCGATTGCTTGTAGCTGCCCGAGGTCTCGTTCTCGGGGCGTCGGAAGCCGCTCCCTTGTCCGTCTGCCATGCCCTTTCCCCTTTCCTTGCGAGGGCTGAGAATCACTCTCTCCTTCGGGCGCGCAGTGGGCGGAAGAAGGCGCGGATCTCGTCGACCAGGACGTCCGGCTCCTCCATGGCAGGGAAGTGCCCGCCGCGCGGAATCTCGGACCAGCGTACCACGTTGAACGCGCGCTCCGCGCGAGAACGCGGGTAGTAGCGGCCCTGCCCGGAGAACAGCGCAAAGCCCGCCGGCGCCTCGATGCGTTTCCCCTCGGGGAGCTCGAAGACGTCGCGTCGAGACTCGTAGTAGAGGCGCACCGAGCTGCCGATGCTGCGCGTGAACCAGTAGAGCGAGATGTTCGTCAGGAGCTCGTCCTTCGTGAAGCGGCGCTCGACATCACCATCGCAGTCGGCCCAGGCCCGCCACTTCTCGACGATCCAGCCGGCCAGGCCGGCGGGCGAGTCGGTGAGCCCGTACGCCAGTGTCTGCGGCTTGGTGGATTGGATCGCCTGGTAGCCGAACTCGTCCGTGGTTCGCGACCTGCGGCCGCGACCTCGTTGCTCGCCTTCCGAGCTGCCGGTACCTCGAGGTGGGGACACGGCTACCATGGTCATGTGAATGCCGGGCACGCGGGCGGCAAAGTCGTGACCGAGGAAGGAGGTGACGTACGAGCCCCAGTCACCACCGTGTGCGCCAAAGCGCGCATAGCCGAGGTTCTCCATCAGCTCCGCCCACAGTGCGGCGATCTTTCGCGGAGAAAGTCCTGGCTCCGACGATGCCTCCGAGAAGCCGTAGCCCGGCAACGAGGGAACGACGACGTGGAATGCATCGGCCGGGTCGCCTCCGTGGGAAGAGGGATCGGCCAGCGCGTCGATCACCTTGCAGAATTCGAAGAAGCTGCTCGGCCAGCCGTGACTGAGCACGAGCGGTAGGGGATCCGGGCCTTTCCCCTGCGCGTGAACGAAGTGGATGCCCAGGCCGCCCAACCGCATGCGGTAGTGCGGGAAACGCGCCAGCAGCGCTTCCTGGGCGCGCCAGTCGAACTGCGTCTCCCAGTATTGGCACAGCTCGCGCAGAT
Organism: Deltaproteobacteria bacterium; assembly: GCA_030624945.1. GTDB lineage: Bacteria > Myxococcota_A > UBA9160 > SZUA-336 > SZUA-336 > JAUXJB01. The sequence goes on from JAUXJB010000102.1 coordinate 1,219, forward strand.
AGCCGAGGTTCGTGCCGTACTCCCAGCCGCTGTCGCCTACCTCGGCGGGCCAGAGTGTGCGCGCGAGTCGGCTGCGCAGGTCCTCGATGTCGCCATCGGGGACCCGGATCTCGAACGGTTCGGCCTGCTGGGATTGTTGGGGGGGGGACATGATCCGCCATTATGCCCCAAAACGCCCCGCCCGGCTGGCGTTCTCGGCTCGCGAAGCGGCGTGTCAGGTCTTCATCCGGATCTTGCGGTTGTACCAGGAGCGAATCTCGCCCGGCCGAGGTGTGCACTTGACGACCACGCTCCCGCCGGAATAGTGCTTCTTGGTCGCTTTGGGCATGTTCGTGCCCGGCGGTCGGAAGCTCGCGTACTTCCTGTCCAGCTCTTTCCCGACCATCTCGAGGGTCTCGTCGTCGGTGAGAATCTCGGCATCGCAGTTGGCGATCACGGCCTTGAGATCGACCCAGGCATCGCCCGTTTCCACGGTGCAGCAGACGCGCGGATCGCGGCGTACGTGCGCTACCTTGGCCGAGCGCCCGAGGGTGCGGATGTAGATGCACCCGTCGATGTACGCGTACCACATGGGTGTGGCGAACGGCTCCCCGGACTTGCGGATGGTCGTGAAGATGAGGGTGTGTCCGTCCCTCAAAAACTCGTCAGTCTCTTCCGGAGTCAGCTTCACGCCCATGTTCGTTCTCCTTTGACCGCGGCGGCAGCGCGCCGCCGTTCTCGTCTCAAGCTTGGTAGGTTCTGATCGGCAGGCCAGGCGTCGGCATGCCGTCCCAGGCCAGCACGTTGTTCCCCAGTGCGTCCATGGCAAAGAGAGTTCGGAGGTCGTCCCCTCCGAAGCAGCAGTTCGTCAGGAACGCGCCCTCGGGCAGCTCCAGGTCTTCCACCAGCCGGCCGTCCGGATCGACCACCCTCAGGCCCGTGCCGGGGACGCAGAGGTAAACCCTGCCCTCGCGATCGAAGGCGAAGCCGTCCCCCCCACCCGAGTCCTCGATCAACCAGGTGCGCCCACCGTCCGGATCGATCCAGCGCAGGCCGCGCCCCTCTACGATGAGGACTCGCCCTTCTGGCGAGATCCCCACACCGTTGATGTAATCGTCCACCACCGCCAGCACCTCGAGGCGTTCGGCCGGATCCAGCGCCTGCGCTCCGGAGGGTGCCAGATCCTCCGACCGGTAGCGCAGCAATCGGCCCTTCAATCCCTCGGGCGGGGGGTAATGCGGTGGATCCGTGAAGATGACGTTGTTCTCGGCATCGATCACCAGATCGTTGGGGGCCTGCAGTCCCGCGTCGATGCCGCAAAGCTCCCTCACCGCGCCGTCCGGGCCAACGCGTTGCAGGCACGGGGTCGTATAGCGGGGTCGGGGCGCCTGATCCGGCGGAATGAGACCCAGCTCGCCGAAGTCCATGCCGCCGTTCTGCGTCACCAGCACGCCCCCGTCGCTACAGGGGGTGCTGCCGTTCGGTCCTCCGCCCGTATCGGCGAAGACCTCCGCACTCCCGTCGCCCGGATCGACCCGCCACAGCAACCCGTCCATCACGCTGGTCACGATCAGGTCCCCGCTGTCGGGACGCCAGGTCGGACCTTCCCCGAAGCGGACACCTCGGGCAACGAGCTCGGGCTTCATCTCGGACCTCGCAGCTTGGGATCGGCCCGATTCTACGCGGCGGCATGCGGCTGACGCAACGACCCTTCGGACGGTATGATTCCTGTGTCGGCGCAAGTGAAGGGCCGATGGCGTCCGTCGCGTCGGGAGGAGAACGATGTACCTGAACACCTTCACGAGCGGGCTCGACCCACTCGACATGACCGAGCTGGAGGAGTTCGCCAGCCTGCTCAAGAGTGCGAGCGAGCTCGGGATCCCGCACTCGCCGGATGTCCGTTACGTATCGGTGAACACCATCGTCCGCCATCAGCGCTTCCACTTTCTCGAGTGGGGTGATCCCTCGAATCCCACGGTCCTGCTGCTGCACGGGGGCAACCAGTCCGCGCACTCGTGGGACCTGGTCAGCCTTCACCTGTCGGATCGCTACCACGTGCTCGCGCTCGATCAGCGTGGCCACGGGGATTCGGAGTGGAACCGCGGGGCCGACTACTCCGTGGGGGCCATGGCAGAGGATGCCGAGGCGTTCCTGGAGGACCGCGGCGTCGCGAACCCGATCATCTTCGGGCACTCGATGGGCGGAATGGTGACGCTGGCCCTCAGCTCCAGGCGTCCGGAGCTACCGAAGGCGGTCGCGATCGTCGATGTCGGGCCGGAGCTCAGCGAGCGCGGCACGCGCATGATCGGGGACTTCGTGCAACGCAACGTCGAGTTTGACGACCTCGAGGAGTTTCTCGGCAGGGTCGACAAGTACGATCCGTATCGCTCACGCGCCCATATCGAGCGCACCGTGAAGTACAACCTGCTACGCCGCGCGGATGGCCGATACGTGAGCAAGGTCGATCGACGGCGCTACCACACCGGTGGACACGAGGGACGGGTGCGACGCCTCGGAGCGCCGAGCTACGAGGACATCGGGCGGATGGACTTCCCCGTGCTGGTCGTTCGCGGTGGCGAGTCGAACGTCCTGGAGCCGGAGGCGGCGGAGCGCTTCGTCGCCGCATTGCCGAAAGGGCAGCTTGTCACCGTGCCACGCTGCGGCCACAACGTGCACTCGCAGAACACCCCGGGCTTCCTGCAGGCGATCGCGCCGTTCCTCGACGAGGTCACGGGAGCATAGCGACGGGTCGCGTTCCCGCTTACTCCTCGTAGGTCTCGAGCACGCCCGCCACGGCCAGCTTCGCGATGCGCTCGTCGTCGTAGCGCAGCACCTCCCGCAGCACCTCCGTGTTGTTCTCTCCGCACTGCGGTGGCGGCATGCGAAAGCGCGGCGGGGTCTTCGACAGGTGGATCGGGCTGCCGATCGTCTTGATCTTGCCCAGGGGCGCGTACTCGTACTCCCAGAACATGTCCCGCGCTTCCAGCTGCGGGTCGTCCCAGATCTCGCCGAGATCCCGGACCGGCTCGTTCGGAACCCGGTGCTCGTCCAGCAGTGCGGCCACGTCGTCTCGCGTCCGCTGGCCCATCCAGGTTCGGATCTCCTCGACCACGCGGTTCGAGTGGGCGTTGTAGGCCTCGATATCCGCAAAGCCCGGTGAGTCGAGCAGATCCGGGCGCTCCATCACGTCCTGCAAGAACCGGATCCAGGCGGGGCCGCTAGCGCCCAGTACGATGAAGCCGCCCTCGCACGTGTACATGGAGTACCCGGGCTGCTTTAGGGGGTGGAAGTGGCCGTTGCGGTGCGTGACGATCCCGCCGATCGAGTACCACATGGGGAAGCCATCCAGCACCGGCGGGATGCAATCCAGGAGCGATACGTCCACCAGCTGCCCCTCGCCGGTGCGATCGCGGTGGCGGAGCGCCGCCAGGATGCCCATACCCATGTGCAGGCCCGCGTAGTAGTCCGCCAGCGAGTTGCCGGCCTTCATCGGAGGCCCGTCCGGCTCGCCCGTGATGCTCATCCAGCCGCCGCGTGCCTGCGCCAGGTAGTCCCAGCCGTTGCGGTGCGACTCCGGCCCGCTGCGCCCGAGTCCCGTCAGCGATGCCCAGATCAGATCCGGGCGCACGCTCCAGCCCCACTCCTCGGTTACCCCCAGCAGCGTCCGCGTGCGCATGCTGTAGTTCTCGACCACGACATCGCTCGCGCGCAGGAAATCCGCCAGCACGTCCTTGGCCTCTGGCTTGGACAGATCCAGCGACACCGCGCGCTTGTTCCGGTTGCAGCCCAGGAAGTAGCCGTTGATCGAGACCCGCTCGCCGTCGCGCTCGAAGCCGGGGCTGAAGCCGTCGCGCGGGAGCCCGGGCCGCTCCACCTTGATCACGTCGGCCCCCAGGTCCGCCAGTATCTGTGTGCAGTAGGGTGCGGCGATCATCTGCGAGAGATCGATCACCCGGATTCCGTCCAGTGCGCCCGCCATGAGTCCTCCCTTTCACGCTGTCGGCGCCAGTCTATCCGGAATTCCGGGCCGTCGGGCGCCGGGCTCAGGTGTTGAGGAAGTTGAGGGGGAGCCCCGGCACCGCCCACTCCGTCGCCACGAGCCTGCCGCTGGAGGAGAGCGTGATGTAGGCGGTTCCGAGCTTCTCACCGCCGAAACAGATGTTTGTCGTCATCACGTCATCGGTCGGTACGTGCGTGATCTCGCTGCCATCCGGGGAGATGCGCGTGATCCCGCCATTGGAGATGGTCGCGACACAGATGTGGCCCGCGGAGTCGACCGCCAGCGAATCGAAGAACTGATGGCCGGCCAGTCCGGCCACGAAGTTGCGTTGCGAGGTCGCGGCCCGACCCTTGATCTCCCCCGGCCCCGCCAGGGAGAACCCCCAGAGCCGCGCGGACCCGGAATCGGCCACGTACACGGTATTCTCGTCCGGGCTCAGCCCCACACCGTTCGCGCTGTCCAGCGAGAAGACCGCTTCCCGGATCTGGGAGCCGTCTGTCCTCGCATAGTACAGGCCACCCTTGTGCTTGACGCGGCCGTGCGTCTTACCGATGTCCGTGAACCAGAACCCGCCGGTCTGATCAAACACGATGTCGTTGGGGCCCCGCAGCGGGTGGCCCTCGCACTCGCGGTAGAGCACGTCCACGCGCCCGCTGCTGAGCTCGACCCGCTCGATGCGCCCTCCCGAGTAGTCGTCCGGCGTTCCGTTGGGAAAGAGCCGCCCGTCGCTCTCCCGCCACTTGAAGCCCCCGTTGTTGCAGACGTAAACGGCTCCGTCCGGTCCCAGCGCCGCGCCGTTCGGCCCACCGCCCA
>JAUXJB010000154.1 GCA_030624945.1 Deltaproteobacteria bacterium
AAGCGGATCCCGAGCTTGCTGGGACGCGCTGGCAAGTCGACGCTGAGCTTCTGACGGCGCAGCACGCGACGCTTTCCCCCGGGGCCCGGAAGGGAGTAAGGTAACCGCCGCATGTCGGGATTCGAACCGGGCACACCCGAAGATGGCCGGGCGAAAGCCGGTCGCCACGCTTCCGGGCCCGAGCGGATGATGCGGCCCTACTTTGAAGATCCGGATCTGCGTGGCGTCCTGTTCGCGGGGATAGGAGTCCTGGTGACCTTCGGGGTGTGGATCGGTGCGAACGCGATTCGGAGCCGAAGTCTCATCGCCATTGGCGTTTTGCTCTTGCTCGGCGTAGGTAGCGCCGAGCTGATCCGCTCAGAGCTCCGCGGGCTCAAGCGTCCCGGCCCGATCAGCGGGATCATCGCCGCACTCTGGCTGCTGACGGGACTCGGCATCTGGGGCGCTCTGCATTGGAATTTCCTCTGACAGACGTAGAGGACTCGGAAACATGAACATCCAATCCCTGGGACACGTCGTCATCAAGGTCCGCAGCCGGGAGCGCGCCGAGAAGTTCTACAGCGAGATTCTCGGAATCCCGATGGTCGCGCGCTTCGACCCGGGAATGGCATTCTTCAGCCTCGGCAATCACCACGACTTCGCCGTTGTCGAGGTGGGTGACGACGCCGAGCCGCCGCCAGCCAAAGCGCTCGGCCTCGCCCACGTTGCGTTCAAGATTGGAGAAAGCATCGAGGAGCTTCGCGAGGCGAAAGCCCACCTCGAGTCCCACGGGATTGAGGTCAAGCCGATCGACCACGAGGTCACCCAATCGCTCTACTTCGAGGACCCGGACGGCAACCCCTTGGAGATCTACATCGACGCTTCCGACAGCTGGAAGCAGGATCCCAGCCGGGTCGCTCAGTACCGTCCCCTGGACCTATAGCGTCCCGAGCGGCGCACCGGCCGTCGCCATCACGCTACCGCGGTGTGGGACTCAGGAGTCCTTGTTCTGGAAGCGCTCGCTTCCCAGCCAGCGTCCCTCGAGAGCGGACACCAGTCGCTGCAACTCCTCGGGCAGCTGTGCTTCCCCGCCGCGATGGCCGTCGGAAAAGACCAGCCCGTAGCGGCAGCCGCGACGATGGCGGACAACCGCGGTCACGCGCACCGACTCTTCCCCGAGCCGCATGTCGAGCTCGAGCTTCTCGTCGGTTGGCAAGTCCGGATCATCGGGAAACTCGATCAACATCCCGCCGACGCTGATATCGATTGGCCGCGCGGGCCAGATCTCGCCACCTTGGGTGGACACGCGTACCTCGAGATCGGAATCCCCGCGCAGGGGAATCCGGAAGTGCTGACGATGCTCCATCGCCAGCAGGCGAGTTGGAAGATCCAAGGAGAGCCTCGGGGGATTGGTCCCATGATTCCAGTCACGGATCTGCGACAGGAAGGCCATGGTGCGACCCCTGTGACTGAAGGAGACCAGACACGGACACAGGGCGCAGAAGTTCGTCTCCATGGATTCCGACGCCGTGGCCAGCACCACCTCGTGGTCCGAGACGCTGACGAAGAGCGTCACGCAGGGCACACCGATCTCGATCGGAATGGCCAGCGCAGGCGTACCCGAGTTGGAGCACTCGTTGAGGACGCTGATCACGTCGGCTCTGGACCACTCCGGTGGGTTCTGTTCTCGAGACATCATCGCCCAACCTGTCAAACGGGACGACAGCGACGTCGCTGCCCCCAAGGGACACGAGTCGTGAGACCGTGACTGTAGATCGACCAGACACTCGCGAGCTGTAGCCTTCCCATCTGCGTAACTGGACCTTCAAGTACCGTGCTCCGAGGTCGATCATCCCTCTGAGGTTTGGGTGGGGCCGATCGGCCCGATCTCCGCAAACCGCCAGAGCGATAGGGGAAACCCGGCCTTGAGTTCCAACCTGATCGAGCGGCTGCAGCAGACCGATCGGCTCCCGTCGGCCCCAGGGGTGGCCCTGGAGATCGTGAGGCTCAGTCAAGCGGAGGAAGTGGAGCTGAAGGACATCGTCGAGCTCCTCAAGCTCGACCCAGCTCTGGTCACCAAGCTCGTCCGGACCGCGAACTCCGTCATGTTCGGGGTCCCGCGGCGCATCACGAGCGTTCGAGACGCCGTCGTGGTCATGGGCGTGCGAACCGTCAATCTGCTCGCACTGTCCTTCTCGCTGGTCAAGCTCGCGAAGGAGACGAGCGAGCTAGGCTTCGACTACACCCGCTACTGGACCTACAGCATCGCCACGAACGTGGGGGCCCGTTTCCTCGCACAGAACCGAGCGCCGCGGCTGCGGGACGAGGCCTTCCTCGGCGGGCTCCTCTGCCGCCTGGGCCAGCTCGTCCTGGTGGAGTGGGCGCCGGAGGAGTACGGCCCGGTCCTCGCAGAGCTCAAAGAAACCGACAGGCCCCTCGCAGACATCGAGAAGGAGGTCCTGGGGATAACCAATGCAGAGGTCACCAGCGCGCTCCTCGATCACTGGGGCCTCCCGCGCTTGATATGCGAAGCGCTTGGAGCACAGAACGACCCTAGCCGCGTGGAGAACGAAACTGCACGCACACTCGCCCAGATCCTTCACATCGCCACCACCTGTGCCGAGCTCTACACGGGGGGCGACGTGGAACGGCACGTCGAAGCACTTCGCATCCACGCGGAGAGCTACTTCGAGATGGGGCTCGAGGACTGCAACGGCCTGCTGGGGGAGATCGAGAGGCAGGTGCCCGAAGCGGCACAGCTCTACGAGCTGGACGCCGGCGACCCCAAGCAGCTGGCGGAGCTCCGCGCAAAGGCGGAGGATCTCCTGCTGAACGGTCCCGGGAAAGAAGAGCAGTAGCGGACCGGGAGCATCCGCTCGTCGAGCAGGGGCTCCACCTGTGCTTCCTACCTCGGGTTCAACACGATCAGCTTCTCTTCGGTCATGTCCTCGATCCCGTTCTCGACACCCCCCAGCCCGAGACCCGCGTGTTTGCGCCCGCCAAACGGCATCCAATCCACCCGAAAAGCCGTCAGATCGTTGATCATGAAGGCAGCGGTCTCCACCTCGCGCGCCGCGTGAAACGCGCGATCGATATCCTGTGTGAAGATCGAGGACTGAAACGGAAACTCGGAGAGGTTCACCTTCGCGATCGCATCGTCGAGGGACTCCACCGCCTGCACCACGACCACCGGCCCGAAGATCTCGAGCGCCACGACCTTCGCCTCTTCCGGCGCCCCGCGCAGAATGGTCGCGGGGTAGAGCGTCTCGCTGAGAGGATCCCCCCCGAGCAGCAGCTCCGCGCCCTCGCCGCACGCTTCGCTCACCCATTCGTGCACGCGCCGGACCTCCTCGGGCTCGATCAGCGGTCCGATGTCGGTCGAGGCCTCGCGCGCATCCCCGCAGACGAGCTCCCGGGCAGATCCCGTGAGGCGATCTATGAGCTCGGCCTCGATGCTCCTCTCCACGTAGAGTCGCTGCGTGGATACGCAGACCTGCCCCGCGTGGTAGTAGCTGCCGCGCGTGATCAGGGGCAGAGCGCGGTCGAGATCCGCATCCGACAGCACGATGCTCGCGGCATTGCCCCCGTGCTCGGCCGCCATGCGTGTCCCGTCCGCGATCTCCCGACGGATACCCCAGCCCACCTTGGCCGAGCCGATGAACGTGATGAAGTCGACCTTGGAGCTCGACACGAGCCGGTTGGCCCGTCTCCCCGGTGTGGGCACCACCTGGAGTACACCGTCGGGCAGGCCCGCTTCCCGCATCATGCGCATCAACTCGATCGAGCTGATCGGCGTGCTGGATGCCGGCTTCAAGATGCACGTGTTGCCCGCCGCGATCGCCGTGCCGGCCTGATGGCAGGCGAGATTCAGCGGGTGATTGAACGCACAGATTGCCAGCACGACGCCGATCGGCTCCCGCACGCTGTAGGCCTGCCGGTTCTCCGTTCCCGGAGCGCGCTGCATGCTCCATTGGCGCCCTTCCATCCGCTCGCACACGGCGGCGCACTCCTCCAGTGTCACCGCCGCTCGCGTCGCCTCCACCCTGGTATCCTTGAGCGGCTTGCCCCCCTCGGAGGCGATCAGCAGCGCGAGCTCCTCGCCACGCTCGCGGATGCGGGCAGCCGTTCCCCGCAGGATCTCCGCACGCCTCCAGGCCGGCGTTCTCTTCCATTCGCGATCTTGGGTCTTGCGAGCGGTCTCCAATGCCGCGTCGAGCGCGGCCTCGTCTGCGTACTCGACCTCCGCGATCGGCTTGCGGTCGAAGGGACACACCACCTCGCGGAATTCCGGCGAATTCGACGTATGGCCCGGAAGCTCCAGCGCAAAACGTCCGCCTGTCATCTGTCTCTCCCTTCCTCCGGTCGCCTCAGGTCCAGAAATACACCCTCCGGCCGCACTTTCCCAGCGGGACTTTGCGTGAGACAATGGACGGACGCCATGACCAGCTCGGATCCCCACGGCCACCACGACTGGCACTCGCGCAAATACGTGGAGGGCTGGGTCTCCTCGACGGAGAAGCGGGAGGACAGCCGCCTGGCCGCACTCCGACGCGTGGCGGGCCTCATCCCGCACGACCCCAAGTCCGCGATCCGCGTGCTCGACATCGGCGCGGGCTACGGTCTGCTGAGCGAGCAGGTGCTCGAGCGATTCCCCCGAGCGGAGGTCGTGTGCCACGACTTCTCGGAGCCCATGTTCGCGCACGCCCGAAAGCGCCTGGCCTCTGCGTCCGAGCGCGTATCGTTCGCGA
>JAUXJB010000041.1 GCA_030624945.1 Deltaproteobacteria bacterium
ACGCAGGGCCGCAAGACCCGGTCCGTGATCGTGACCGACTCGGACCACATCGTGCTGTCGGCCGTGCAAACCGAGACGATCGCACAGCGCCTCGGCGATTCGGGGGAGGGTGGCCAGGACGGATGAACGCCTCGCCCCCGGGTCTGGTGTTCGTGGTGTCCGGACCGTCGGGCTCTGGCAAGTCCACCCTCTTGCGGCGGGTGCTGGCGGCCGATTCCCAGGTGTGCTTCTCGGTCTCCCACACCACGCGCGCGCCGCGCGCGGGCGAGGTCGACGGGCGCGATTACTGGTTCGTGGACGAGCAGGCCTTTCGAGAGAGGATCGAGCGGGGCGGCTTTCTCGAATGGGCGGAGTACGGGGGGCACCTCTACGGCACGAGTCGCGAGGCCATCTGTGAGCCCACCGCTCGGGGCCTGGACGTGATCCTCGAGGTGGAGGTCCAGGGAGCGGCACAGCTGCGCCAGAGTCTGGCGGAAGCGGTATTCGTGTTCCTCATTCCTCCCTCGCTGGACGTCCTGGAGCAGCGTTTGCGAGGTCGCGGGACGGAGGACGAGGACGTCATCTGCAAGCGACTCGTGCGTTCGCGCGAGGAGATCCACCTCGTCTTCGAAGACGGCGACGGGGATTCGCCGCTGGGCTCCTACGAATACGTCATCGTCAATGACGACGTCGATCGCGCCGTGGCCGACCTGTTGCACGTGGTGGGCGCAGCGCGGGTGGCGCGCCAACGGGTCGTCGCTTCCCAGCGCCAGCACTTCGGCTTCGACTGAGCGGGTTCGTTCGTATGGCGCGGATCAACGACATCGTCGATCAGGTCGAGCAGAACTTTCCCGACACCGATCCCTCGATTCTGCACAAGGCATACGTCTATTCGGCCCGCGTACACCAGGGACAGATGCGACTCTCCGGCGAGCCTTACCTCACCCACCCCTTGGCGGTGGCGAGCCTGCTGTCGGAGATGCGACTGGATGCCGTGACGGTCGCGGTCGGACTGCTCCACGACACCGTCGAAGATACCTTTGCGACCGAGGATGAGATTCGACAGGAATTCGGCGATGAGATCGCGGACCTCGTCGGTGGACTGACGAAGCTCTCGAAGGTCGAGTTCCAGAGCCGCGAGGAGAATCAAGCCGAGAACTTCCGGAAGATGCTGCTCGCGATGTCCAAGGACATCCGCATCATCCTGATCAAGCTCGCCGATCGACTTCACAACATGCGCACGCTGGAGTACATGGACGAGGACGCGCGCCGGCGCATCTCGCGTGAGACGCTCGACATCTACGCACCTCTGGCGCATCGCCTCGGAATCTACTGGATGAAAGAGGAGCTCGAGCAGCGGGCGTTCCGAGAGGTCTACCCCGAAGTCTTCCGATCGATCGAAGAATTGATCCAGGGAAATCAGGCCGAGCGTGAACGCTATGTCAAGGACATGCGCGAGCGGCTGTCCACCTTGCTGGGCGAGGCCGGACTTTCCGTGGAGGTGACGGGCCGACTGAAGGAAGTCTATAGCTTGTACAAGAAGATGCGGGACCAGGACCTGTCGATGGACGAGGTCTACGACCTGATCGCCTTCCGCATCATCGTCGACGGTACGACCGCGACCTGTTACGAGACGCTCGGCATTGTCCACAGCTTGTGGCGCCCCGTTCCCGGCAGGTTCAAGGACTACGTGGCCATGGCCAAGCCAAACGGCTACCAGTCCCTGCACACGACGGTCATCGGCCCGTTCGGCGAGAGGGTCGAGGTACAGATCCGGACCCAGGAGATGCATCGCGTCGCGGAGCTCGGGATCGCGGCGCACTGGAGGTACAAGGACGAGGGTTCGACCAGTCCCTCGGACGAGAGGAAATTCGCCTGGCTGCGCCAGCTGCTGGAATGGCAGCAGAATCTCAGCGATCCGAACGAATTTCTGGAGACCGTGCGCGTCGATCTGTTCCCGGATGAGGTCTACGTGTTCACACCGCGCGGAGAGGTGGTCGCGCTTCCCGCCGGCGCGACACCCATCGATTTCGCCTATGCGGTCCACACCGAGGTGGGCAACCACTGCGCCGGTGCCAAGGTGAACGGGCAGCTCGTGCGATTGAGCCACCGGCTCGTGACCGGCGACACGGTCGAGATCATCACCTCGCCGCATCAGAAGCCACGCCAGGAGTGGCTCGACAACGTGGCCACGGGTCGCGCGCGCAACCGAATACGACACGTGCTGAGAACCGAGCAGGTGGAGGACGCACGCACCCTGGGCAAGGAGATCCTGCAGCGCGAGCTACACCGTCGACGCCTGAGCTATGACGGGCTGCTCAAGTCGGGCGATCTGAGCGTGGCGGCGAAGGACCTCAAGCACAAGGACCTCGACGCGATGCTTCGGGCGGTCGCCTACGGGCGACTGAGCGGTCGTCAAGTGGCGCGCAAGCTCGGCGGGCACGAGGAGACAGCACCGAAGAACCTCCTGCAGCGGGTATTTCGGCCGAGCCGTGCACCTGCGGACGTCAAGGTCGGCGGCCTGGATCATGTGCTCGTGCGGTTTGGAAAGTGCTGCGCCCCGCTTCCGGGCGACCCCGTCGAGGGATTCATCACGCGCGGACGCGGAGTGACGGTGCACGCGCGCGATTGTCCGAAGATCTTTCATCTCGACCCCGAGCGCCGTGTGCCCGTGGATTGGGAAGGGGAGCCGGAAACGGTTCGTACCGTAAAGGTGCGCGTCGTGTCCGAGGACCGGCCCGGCTTGCTCGCCGCGATATCCAACAGGATCAGCGCCGAGGGGATCAATATCGGAGGGGGGCAGATCACGACGAGCGGCAACAACCGAGCGGTCCAGACGTTCGAGCTGTCCGTCAAGAACCGTCGCGAACTCGATGCGGTTATGGTGCAGCTGTCAAAGATCCGGGGCGTCCTCTCCGTCGAACGGGTCCGAGCTTGACCGGGTCGGCTCGCCCCCCGATCAGCGGAGTGGTGATCTGCTTCAACGAGGAGGAGATGATCGGCCGCTGCCTGGAGTCTCTCTCCTTCTGCGATGAGATCGTCGTGGTTGATTCGGGGTCCACCGATCGAACGGTCGAAGTCTGCGGGCGCCACGCGGATCGACTGATCGAGCAGGAGTTTCTGGGCTACGTCAAGCAGAAGAATTTCGCCCTTGAGCATGCGACGCACGACTGGGTCGTGTCCCTCGATGCGGACGAGGAGTTGTCGGGCGAAGCCGTGCGCGGCATCCAGGCTGCCGTCGCCTCGAACGGCGAAGGCGCGGCGGGCTACCGGCTCGATCGCATCACGTACTTCCTCGGGGTGTGGCATGACCTCGGAGAGTGGTCCGGCGACTGGCAGCTGCGCGTTTTCCGGCGCTCGAGAGGTCGTTGGACGGGCCGCGATCCGCACGATCGGGTCGAGGTCGACGGGCAGGTCCGCACGCTGCCCGGACAGATCCGTCATTACAACTACCGAGACCTCTCGGATCACCTGACCACCATCGATCACTTCAGCACGCGGCTCGCGCGGGAGATGCGGGATGAGGGCATCCGGTTTCGCCTGGTCGACCTGTTGCTGCGCCCGTTGGGGCGGTTCTTCAAGGGCTACCTTCTGCGCCGCGGCTTCCAGAAAGGGCTGCCCGGCTTCCTCGTCTCGATCTCGACCGCCTACTACGTGTTCATGAAGTACGCCAAGCTGTGGGAGCTGGAGCGCTCGGCCAGGCGATGAGGATCTTGCACCTGACGGCGGACTGGAAGTGGACCGGTCCGGCCGATCCGATGCTGAACGCCGTAGTGGGCCTGCGCGAGCGGGGCCACGCCGTCGACGTCGCGTTCCCGAGTCCCCCCGCCGGCCAGGCGGGCGCGCTCCTGGAGCGCGCCCGCGAGCGTGGTATCGCTCCGATCCACGCGCTCCGCGTCGGGCGTGGCTACGTCCCGCTGCGCGACCGGGCCGAGGTGGGGAGGCTGCGCGAGGTGCTGCGCCAGGGGGAGTACGACGTGCTGCACACGCATCACACCCGCGATCAGCTGCTGGCCTTCTGGGCGTCGCGCGGGCTCCCCGTGCGGCGCGTCGCGAGCTGGCACTCCGGGGAGCCGATCCCGGATCGCCCGTGGAACCGACTCCGCTTCGGGCCCCGCGCACTTTCCGGCCTCGTGGTCCTGTCTCCCGGACTCGCGACGGCGGCCGTTCGCGCGTTTGGCTGGCAGCCCGGGCACGTGGGCGTCCTGCCGGGCTGCGTCGACGCCGAGCGCTACCGGCCACGCGAACCCTCGCGGGTGCTGTTGGACGAGCTCGGGATCCGGTCCGGCGAGCGCGTGATCGGCGTCGTGGCACGTCTCCAGCCGCATCGGCGTTTCGACCTGCTGCTGGAGGCCTTCGCACGCGCGCTGCGCGACACGCCGGGCTTGCGGCTGCTCGTCGTGGGGCGCGGGACGCGGGTCGCACAGGTCGTGGACGAGCCTGCGCGTCGGCTGGGACTCGAGGCCTCGCTGATTCGCGCGGGCTACCGGGGCGAGGACTACGCCGAGGTGCTCTCCCTGCTGGACGCTCTGGTGTTCCTCGTGCCGGGTTCGGACGGTTCCTGCCGCGCGGTGCTCGAGGCCATGTCGATGCGGATCCCGGTGATCTCGAGCCGGCGCGGTGTTCTGCCCGAGCTGGTGCGCGACGGGCAGACCGGCCGGGTCGTGGACGAGGATCCCGAGCAGCTCGCCGCTGCCATGCGGGAGGTCGCGCGGGACCCGGTTTGCTGGAGCGCATGGGGCCAGGCGGCTCGCTCGGCCGTGCTGGAGAGCTACACCATCGAGCGTGGGGCGGAACGCCTCGAGAAGCTCTATTCCTCTCTCGGGAGCTCCCGCTCTGCCGCTGCTTGACGATCTCCGGGCCTTGATACTGGCCGCCACATCAGAACGTGCGTCCCTATGCCTGGAAGCTCGAACTCGCGCCCCTCGGCTCGGAAGCCCAGCGCCAGGTAGAACCCGACCGCCGAACTGCGCGCGTTGCACCAGATACGGGTGCCACCGAGATTGGCGACGTGGAACTTGCAGGCCTCGACGAGGGCTCCCCCGATGCCCGTCCGGCGCACGGACGTGTCGGTAGCCATACCGCGCAGGCGCCAGGCGACAGATTCCTGCGCATCTGGCTGTAGCTCTCGGTAGATCGAAGCAACTCCTACGAGCTCGTTGCCAAGGTACGCTCCGAAGTGTCGCGTGTCCGCCGCATCGTCCCTGGGATACTCGAGTTCATCTGCGCTCTGCCCCGGCCGCAGCACGCGCTCGCGTAGCGAGCGCGTCTGCAACGCCGGAATCGCGCGGATCTCGGGTCCCGTCATACACCCGAACCTATCACGACCCTGCCCGCGGCACCCCCGGAACAGGACACTAGATCGGCTTGGTGAGCTGGAGGTCCACGAGTTCGCGGTAGAGGCCCCCCTTCTCCATGAGCTCTTCGTGTCGACCGCACATGCTGATGCGGCCATTTTCGAGGACGGCGATCCGATCGGCCGCTAGGACTGTCGAAAGGCGGTGCGCGATGACCAGAACGGTGCGTCCCTTCATCAGGTTGGCGATCGCCTTCTGCACGAGTTGCTCGGCCTTGGCGTCGAGGGCCGATGTGGCTTCGTCGAAGATCAGGATCTGGGGCTCGCGCAGCAGGGCGCGGGCGATGGTGAGGCGCTGGCGTTGCCCTCCCGAGAGCTGGCTTCCGAGCTCCCCGACCGGCGTGTCGTACCCCTCCGGCATGGCCTCGATGAAGCCGTGCGCGTTGGCGGCGTGCGCAGCCTCCACGATCTCGTCGAAGCTGGCGTCGGGCCTTCCGTAGCGGAGATTGTCGAGTATGGTCGCGTCGAACAGGAAGGGGTCCTGACTGACGACCGCGATCAAACGGCGCAGGGAATTGCGCTGGATCCGTGCGAGACTCACCCCGTCGAGCTCGATCGTGCCCCGATCCGGTTCGTGAAAACGCAGCAGGAGGTCCGCAACCGTGGTCTTTCCCGCGCCCGTCGGGCCCACCAGGGCGACCGTCTCGCCCGCGCCGATCTCGAGATCGAGGCCGCGCAGAACCTCCTCCCGTCCGTAGCTGAAATGGACCTGGCGGTAGGAGATGCCGTGGCGGAGTCGTTCGACCGCGATCGCATCCGGGAGGTCCGGCGTCTCCTCTTCGGTATCCAGGACCTCGAAGATCCGAACGGCGGCCGGCAGGGCATCCTGGATTCCGTTGTACATCCGCGTCAGGTTCTTGGTTGGACGGTAGAGCATGGCTGCGATGGCCAGGAACGCGGCCAGGACGCCCTGAGTGATGTTCCAGAAGCCGTTGATGATCCCGAGGACCCCGACGATCAGCACGGCGACGAACGCTCCCTGGCTCACCAGCTCTACCGAGGAGCGCGAGTAGACGCGGTTGCGTATCACCTTCATCGAGCGCCGGAAGTAGAGCGCGAGCTCGTCCCGATAGGCGTCGCGCTCGTGGGTCTCGGTGTTGAGCGCCTTGATCACCTTCATGCCCGACAGGATCTGCAGGAGACGCTGCATCACCTCGGCGACCTGCTGCTGTCGCTTGCGACTCGACCTGCGGATGCGCCCTCCGAATACCTGCAACACGACCCCGACGGGCGGTCCCACCAGAAGAGTCACCAGTGCCAGACGCCAGTTGAGGTACAGAGCGGCGCCTAGAGCGACGAGAATCTGGAAGACGTCCTGGAGCGCCTCGCCGAAGACCAGGGCCTGGGCGCGATTCGCGATCAGGGTGTCGTTGGTGGTGCGCGCGACGTAGCTACCGCGGTTGCCGCTCTGCAGTTGCCTCAGAGGTATGCGGAGCAGCTTGCTGCCGATGTCGAACTGGAGGTCGACGCCTATCCGCGTCATGACCCATTCGCCGGAGTAATCGCGGATCAGGCGAACGATGGGCATGCCCAGCACGATCGCCAGTCCGGCGAGCAGGATGACCGTGAAGCCGTCCCGCACCCGTGCCTCCATGGCCGCGCGCTCCGCGGCCAGCTGCGCCTCGACCTCGGGATCGAGCCGGGTGGCGTCTGCGGAAGAGCGCAGGTCCGCCAGCCAGTCCGCCGAGATCTGGGGGGCCAGGACGTCGTCCAGCAGGGGCTTCACCAGGTAGGCGCGGCCGGTCAAGCCCCCCGCGTAGAGAAGCGAGAAGAGGAGCGTGATCCCCACCAACCAGGCGTACGGGCGAGCATAGAGCAGGAGGCGCAGAAGCAGGCCGAGCGAGCGTTGCCGGGCGGGCGGCACGAGCGCGTTCTCAGGCGACCTTGGTCACCTTCCCCGAGCGCAAGCAGCGGGTGCAGACGCGAACTCGGCGCACCGTGCCTCCCACACGGGCGCGGACCCGCTGCAGATTCGGTAGAAAGCGCCGCCGCGTCTTGTTGTTGGCGTGGCTGACGTTGTTGCCCGTCGCCGGACCCTTGCCGCAGATCTCGCACTGAGCTGCCATGGGACTCTCCCCTAGGTGGGGGGAGGTACCAAATGCCGGCCTTGGGCTCAACCGAGACTTCTGCGCTCGGGCCCGGCCGGGAAGGGCCGGAGAAGTGTCGTAGACTGCTGCCCGGCCCCGGGCCGAGGTCCCGGGGCACGGAGAGGGCGCCATGGGAGCAGCGGTTGCGCCGCGAGACGTCCCGCAGCTGGACGCGAGCGCTGTCCGGGTCAGCGTCGTGATCCCGGCGCTAAACGAACGCCACACCATCGCGAGGGCGCTCGAGTCGACGCGTCTGCCGGGTGTCGAGCGGATCGTGATCGATGGAGGGTCGGGCGACGGAACCGCGGAATTCGCGCGCTCGTCGGGGGCGGAAAAGGTGATTCGCGCCGGTCCCGGTCGGGCACACCAGCTGGATGTGGGCTACCGCCAGGCGGCCGGCGAGGTGATCGTCTTCCTGCATGCGGACACGCGGCTCGGGCCCGGCTGGCTCGAGGCGATTGGCGCGGCGCTCCGCGATCCCGCGGTCGCAGGGGGTGCGTTCCGTCTGGCCTTCGACTCCCGACGCCCGATCTACCGCGCGGCCGAGCTCCTCGTGCGTCTGCGCTCGCGGCTCGCCCGGCTTCCGTTCGGCGACCAGGCGCTCTTCGCGAGACGCGAGCTCATCGACGCCCGCGGGGGAATTCCATGGGTTCCGATCTTCGAAGATCTGGATCTGGTGGGCGCCATCCGGAGCAGGGGACGGCTGGCACTGCTCTCGGAGTGCGCCTGGACCTCCACGCGGCGTTACGAGCGAAACGGCATGTTCCGCCAGGTGCTGCGCAACAACGCGGCCCTTCTGGCCTGGTTCCTCGGGCTGGATCGCGAGCGCGTAGCCGGCTGGTACCTGCGCAGGCCCGGCCGTTGAACGTCACCCTGCTCAGCGATTTCGGGACCCGCGATGGTTACGTCGGGGCGCTGAAGGGCTCTCTGCTCCGGCGCGCCCCCGGCGCGCGCCTGATCGACGTGAGCCACGACATCGCGCCCGGGGCGATTGCATCCGGCGCGTTCGTGCTCGCACAGGCCGCGCCGCACTTTCCCTCCGGGACGGTCCACCTGGCGGTCGTCGACCCTGGAGTGGGCTCCGAGAGGCGAGCGATCGCCTGCGAGATCGGCGGCCACCACTACGTGGCGCCCGACAACGGCCTCCTCACTCTGGTTCTCGATCTGGGGGGCACCGTTCGAGCGCACCTGATCAGCCGCTCCGAGCTGTGGAACTCCGAGGTCAGTCCCGTCTTCCACGGGCGGGACATCTTCGCTCCGGTGGCCGGCCACCTCGCCGGAGGAGGGCGGCTGGAAGAGGTCGGTCCGTCGATCGATCCGTCGACGCTCGTGCGGCTTCCGGAGCCGGAGGTGCGAAGCCTGGACGCAGCTCTGGTGGGGGAGGTGGTTCACGTCGACCGTTTCGGCAACCTGATCACCAATCTGCGCAGGCAGGCCGACGAGCGCGCCGACATGCTCGTCGAGGCAGCGGGTAGCACTTTGCAGCTGCGTCGCGCATACGCAGATGTGCCGCAGGGGGAGTTGCTCGCCCTTGTCGGATCGTCCGGACGTGTGGAGATCGCGTGCAACGGGGCCAGCGCCGCGAAGGTGCTGGGGGCAGATGTGGGATCTGTGGTAGTCTTGCGGACCCTCGGCCGGAGCTAGCTTGACTCCGAGAGAGCGCATCTTTGCATACATGCGGCAGGTGCGCGGACAGTTCATCGTCGGCGCGATCCTGACCGTTCTCTACGCCATCTTCTTTCAGCTGGTGCCGGTCGCGGTGCGCGAGCTGGTCGGTCGCATCGAGGATGGCTTGCCCATGGAGGCCATCACCGAGACGGTCTGGTTCCTGATCGCGGTCTCGACATCCTTTGCGGTTCTGCGCCTGTTCTCGCGGCTCCTGATCTTCCGGGCCGGCCGCGAGATCGAGTTCCGCCTGCGCAACGACCTCTTCGCGCATCTTCAGCGCCTGCCGCAGTCGTACTTCGCGGGACAGCGAACGGGCGACCTGATGTCGCGCGCGGTCAACGACATCAACAACGTGCGCATGTTCCTCGGTGCTGGCGTGCTGAACGTGGTGCAGACACCGGTGCTGTATCTGGGCGCGATCGGCGTCATGGCCTGGGTCGATCCACAGCTCACCCTTTTCGTGCTGCTGCCCTATCCCCTCTTCATCCTGGCGGCGCGCTACTTCGGGAGGCTCATGCACGCCGCGAGTCTCGCGACGCAGGAACAGCTCGGAACCCTCTCGGCCATGGTCCAGGAGAATGCGGCGGGGGTTTTCGTTGTGCGCGCCTACACCATGGAGGAGCACGAGCGCGAGCGCTTTGCGGCCGAGAACCAGGCGCTCTACGCGCGGCAGATCACGCTCGCCAAGACGTCGGGCGGGATGCACGCGACGATCACGCCGCTTCCGACGTTGGCCATGATCATCGTCCTCGCGGCGGGCGGGGCGCGTGTCCTGGCCGGGTCGCTGGAGCAGCGAGATCTCTGGCTCTTCTTGATGTACGCGTTCCAGCTCACGCATCCCACGTTCTCCCTGGGCTGGGTGATCAACATGCTTCAACGGGGGCTCGTGGGTCTGCGTCGGCTCGGGGAGATTCTGGACACCGTGCCCACGATCGCCGATCGGCCCGACCGCGTGGACAGAGACGAGCTCGAGGGACAGGTCGTCGTCCGCGACCTCGAGTTCTCCTACCCTGTGCGCCGGCGCAGACCGGCCCTGGCGGGCGTATCGTTTCGCGTCGAGCCCGGCCAGACGGTCGGTGTGATCGGGCCCGTGGGCGCGGGCAAGAGCACGTTGATCTCGGCGATCCCGCGCCTGCTCGAGATACGCGATGGCAGCGTCCAGATCGATGGGATCGACGTGAACCGTCTGCCGATCCAGCTGCTGCGCTCGAGCATCTCCATGGTGCCCCAGGACAGCTTTCTGTTCTCGACGACGCATCTCGAGAACATCAGC
>JAUXJB010000081.1 GCA_030624945.1 Deltaproteobacteria bacterium
GGATCGCAGGGCTCGATGCCTCCTGCCTGCCTTGGCTGCACGAGCGGGGAGTCGCGGCGCTCGGCTGCGACGGTATCTCCGACGTGCTTCCCTCCCGGATCGAAGGCGTCCCGTTGCCCATTCACACCGTCACCATCCCCGTGATGGGGCTACACCTGATCGACAACCTCGATCTGGAAGGACTCGGCGACGCCTGTGCCGAGGAGAATCGCTGGGAGTTCCTGCTGACGATCGCGCCACTGATGCTGTTTCAGGGCACGGCATCGCCCGTGAATCCCATCGCACTCTTCTGAGCTCTGGAATCGCGCAACCACACCGCTTAGAATCGCGCACTCCGCTTGCTCTTGCGCCGCGGGGGAACTTCGCAAACTGCGGAGGATGGGGATTGGAAGCCCGAGAGGTCACGCACGAGATTCAGCAACACGCGGACCTGATGCGCCAGCTTGCGAACGAGGTGGGCAAGCTGCTGGTCGGTCAGGAGGCGATGCTCGCGCGCCTGCTCACGGGACTCCTCGCCGGTGGGCACATCCTGCTCGAGGGCGTACCTGGACTGGCAAAGACACTCGCCGTGAGCTCGCTCGCGCAGGCCATTGACACGGGCTTCTCCAGGATCCAGTTCACACCCGACATGTTGCCGGCGGACGTGATCGGAACGGAGATCTTCAACCCGAAGGATGCGACCTACACGGTGAAACAGGGCCCGATCTTCTCCAACCTGATCCTGGCCGACGAGATCAATCGCGCTCCCGCGAAGGTGCAGGCGGCGCTGCTCGAGGCGATGCAGGAGAGGCAGGCGACCATCGGCGGGCACACCTACAAGCTCGGCGAGCCCTTCCTGGTTCTGGCGACGCAGAATCCGATCGAGCATGAGGGAACCTACCCGCTGCCCGAAGCTCAGGTGGACCGTTTCATGTTCAAGGTCAAGGTGGACTACCCGTCTCGCGAGGACGAGCGTAAGATCGTTGACCGAATGGCGAGCGGGCAGCCTCTGCCAGAGGTGAAGAAAGTCGCCAGCCCCGAGCAAATCCTCGCTGCCCGCGATGTTGTCGATCAAGTATTCGTCGATGACAAAGTTCGCGACTACATCGTAGATCTGGTTCAGGCTACCCGGGATCCCGCCAGTGTGGAGCTGTCTTCGCTCGAGGGCATGATCGAGCTGGGGGCCAGCCCGCGCGCCTCGATCTGGTTGATGAAGGGCGCCCGGGCGCACGCGTTCTTGCAGGGGCGAACCTACGCGACACCGCACGATGTCAAGTCACTCGCCCCGGACGTGCTCCGACACCGCATCGTGCCAACCTACGAGGCCGAAGCCGAGGGCAAAACCTCCGACGACCTGATTGAGGTCATCCTCGATGGGGTACTGGTGCCTTAGTGTCCTGTTCCGGGAGTGCGCTCGCATTCTCGGCGGCCGATGCATCCACGCTCGCGGCGTTGCGCTCGCTCGACGAATCTACGGATTCGCCTCGTTCGCGCGCCTTGCGAGCCCGGCGCCTCGGCCGCAAGAATTGCGTCGGAACTCCCGGAACAGGACACTAGTCTCCTGCACATGCTCGCCCGCGAGATCATCCAGCGTGTTCGAGAGATCCAGGTTCGGACGGGACGACAGGTCGCGGACGTTCTGGCGGGGGAGTATGTCTCCGCCTTCAAGGGCCGCGGCATCGAGTTCGATGAGGTACGCCCGTACGTGGTCGGTGACGACGTGCGTACGATCGACTGGAACGTCACGGCGCGCATGGGGGAACCCTTCGTCAAGCGGTACGTCGAGGAGCGACAGCTGACGCTCATGCTCATGGCGGACGTGTCCGCGTCGCAGGACTACGGATCGGAGACCCGCTCGAAGCGTGAGATTGCGGCCGAGCTGTGCGCGCTGCTCGCGTTTTCGGCCACGCGGAATGACGACAAGGTTGGGCTGACCCTCTTCCACAGCGGAATCGAGAAGTACATTCCGCCGCGCAAGGGACAGAAGCACGCGCTGCGCGTGGTTCGGGAAGTGCTTGCGCACGGCGCCGACGCCCCCGAGCTCGACTCCGGGCGCGGCTTCCGCTGGCCGCGGCTCACGCTGGGGGGGCGCGGGCGCCGTCTGCGGCGCCCGAGAGAGGCCACCGACATCGCCAAGGCCGTGGAGTTCGTGATGTCGGTCACCCCCCGCAGGATGGTGTGCTTCGTCGTCAGCGACTTCATGGACCAGGGCTACGAGCGGGCGCTGCAGAGCGCGAATCGCAAGCACGACGTGGTGGCCGTGCTGATCACCGATCCGCGCGAGTTCGTGCTGCCGAGTGTCGGGTTGGTGGACCTGCGCGACGCCGAGACCGGACGCACTCGCGTCGTGGACACCAGCTCGCCGTCTTTTCGGCGCGAGTTCGAGCGGATCGCGCGCGAGCGCGTCCACGGCCTCGAGCGCCGCTTTCGCTCGGCGGGAATCGACTTCGTCGAGATCGATGCGGCCGGCTCGGTGGTCGATCCACTGGTTCGGTTCTTTCACATGCGCGAGCGGAGACAGCGTCGATGAGCGCTCGGGCCATGGCACTCGCGCTTGTCGTATCGGGCTGGGGCGTCGCAGCCATGTGTCCCGAGGCTGCCGCGCTGGAGCGGCGCAGCGCGCGCGGCCCGGTCGAGGTGTTCGTCCGTCTCTCCCCCGACGCTCCCGTGATCGGCGACGTGCTGCGCCTGGAGATCGAGGCGCGCGCGGAAGAGGGCGTCGAGCTCCTGATGCCGGAGTTTGGGGAGGCCCTCGATCGTTTCCCGATTCTCGATTTTCGCAGCAGCGAGGACCTCGGCCCCGACGGTCGCACCCGCGCGGTCCAGGTTTACAAGCTGGAGCCGCCCTTTTCGGGGGAGCACGCCATTCCGCCCCTGCTCGTGGAGTTCGTCGACCGCCGCCCCGGGGCCAGGACTGCGCCAGAGGATTCCGATGCCTACGAGCTCCTCAGCGAGCGCATCGCGTTCGACGTCGCCTCGGTGCTGCCCAGCGGAGCGGTCCCCGAGCTCCGGCCGCCCCTGCCCCCGCTGGCACGGCTCGGCCCGCCCCTGCTGCCCGTCTGGGGTTGGGTCGCCGCTGTGGCGGTCGTCCTGGCGCTGGGCCTTCCGATCGGGGTGCGAGCGTGGCTCGTCTGGAGCGCCCGCAAGGCGCAGCGCAGCGCTTACCAGGTGGCGTGGGCGGAGCTCGACCGCCTGTTCGCCCACCCGCGCCCTGGGTCCGAAGAGATCGACGCATTCTACGTCGAACTGTCGGGAATCGTGCGGCGTTACTTCGAGCGTCGCTTCGACCTGCGCTCGCCCGAGCTCACCACCGAGGAGTTCTTCGTGGTCGCGAGTGAATCCCCGGACCTGACGCCGGAGCTGCAAGCCCTGCTGCACGAGTTTCTGAGCCGCGCGGACCTCGTCAAGTTCGCACGGCACGTGCCCGGGACGGAGGAGGTGGAGGAGTCGCTGGGGGCCGCTCGCCGCGTCCTCGAGCAGACGCGGCCGCCCGACGAGATGCCGGGCCCCGGAGGGCTCGCGGGGGCCGCGCAAGGTGCTTGAGTGGGAGTTTCGAGATCCTCTCTTTCTGCTGGCCGCACTGCTGGCACCGCTGATCTACCTGCTCATGCGCAGCGACCGCTCGGCGGTCATCTACTCCAGCCTGGACGTTCCCACTCGGGCCCCGACCTCGCTGCGCGCGCGCCTGGCGTCCGCACCGGCTCTGCTGTTCGCGTTTGCGGGGCTGTTCCTCGCCGTGGCTCTCGCCGGTCCGCGTACGGGCGACTCGACGACGGAAGTCGTGCGCGAAGGCATCGCCATCGGGCTGGTCATCGATCGCTCGGGCTCGATGGATGCGCGTGACTTCGTCGAGGGGGACACGGGGGTGAGTAGGCTCCACGCTGTCAAGCGGATCGTGCGCGATTTCGTCATCGGGCGTGGAGAGCTGGCCGGACGCCCGGACGATCTGATCGGCCTGGTCGCCTTCGCCGGCTACGCGGACGCGTTTTGCCCGTTGACCCTGGACCACCCGAACCTGATCGCGATCCTCGATCAGATCGAGATCAACGCCGATCCCCGCGAGGCGGGCACGTCGATCGGCGAGGGCCTGGCGCTGGCGGTGGAGCGGTTGCGACGCCACCCGACCCGCTCGAAGGTCATCATCCTGCTGACCGACGGGGTGAACAACGCCGGGGACATCGCGCCGCTGCAGGCGGCGGAGCTCGCCGCGCAGCACGACATTCGTGTCTACGCTATCGGTGCGGGCCGGAGCGGGCTCGCCCCGGTCCCGGTGCGCATGCGCGACGGTCGCACGCGTCTGCAACGGGTCCGCGTGGAGCTCGACGAGCAGACGCTCCGGGGAATCGCGGAGCGGACGGACGGGCGCTACTTCCACGCGGACACCGTGGAGGTCCTGGAGAGCGTCTACGCGGATATCGATCGCCTGGAGAGCTCTGAGATCTCCGAGGTGCGCTACCTCCAGTACACCGAGCACTACCAGGGTTGGACGCTCGCGGCGCTGGCGTGTCTGGCCCTGGCGGGCGTGTCGGGTGGAACCCTCTTGCGGAGGTTGCCGTGAGCGAGCTCCGCTTTGCCGAGCCCCAGTGGATCCACGCGCTCTGGGCGGTCCTCGCCTTCGCCGTGCTCCTTCTCCTGTCGGGGCGCAGCGCCGGGCGCGCCCTCGGGCGGCTCGTGGCCCCCTCGCTCGTGGCCATGCTGGTCCGAAGGGCAACACCCGGCCAGCGTCGGGTCCGGATTGCCCTGCTGACACTCGCAGCGCTCTTCGGCGTCCTCGCCCTGATGCGACCCCAGTGGGGTCTTTCGTTCGTCGCCACCCCGCGTGCCAGTGCCGAGCTGATGGTGGCGGTCGACGTCTCGCGCTCGATGCTCGCCGAGGACGTGGTGCCCAACCGCCTCGAGCGCGCAAAGGCGGAGGTGCGCGACCTGCTGGGCTTCCTGGAGGGGGACCACGTCGGTCTGATCGCGTTCGCGGGCCGCGCCTCCGTGCTGGCCCCTCTCACTCCGGACTTCGGATTCTTCCGGCTCGTGCTCGACGAGCTGGGTCCGCACAGCGTGACGCGGGGGGGGACGCGCCTCGAGGAGCCCATCCGCAAGGCCCTCGCGGGCTTCCGAGCGACCGGAGACGTGTCACGTGCCCTGCTGCTGATCACCGACGGGGAGGATCAGGACTCGTTCCCGCTGGATGCCGCACGCGAGGCGGCGGAACGCGGAATCGCCATCATCGCGATCGGGCTGGGCTCGGAAGCGGGGAGCGAGATCCCTCTCCTGGACCGGGAGACCGGCGCCCGCAGCCTGCTCCGCGACGCCGAGGGTCGCGCGGTCCAGTCTCGCCTCCACGGCGAGACGCTGCGCGAGATCGCCCGCCTGACGGGCGGTGCATATGTCCCCGCGGGAACCGGTGCGCTCGATCTGGAGTCCATCTACCACGCGCACATCGCCGGCCTGATGCGGGGCCGGGTCGAAGGAGGGGGGCGGCCGGTTCGGACCGAGGGATTCCAGTGGCCGGTGCTCGCCGCGCTGCTCAGTGTGATCGGTGCCGCCCTGGCGGGGCGCGCACGTGAGGTCGCCGCGGCCGGGCTGGCGCTGGCGCTCGTCTCGGTTCCCGCCGTTCCGCGAGCCCAGGAGGAGGTCGAGGAGCCGTCACCGCCCGCGCTTGCGACCGGGCAGGTCGCGGGAGAAGCAGCCGCCCTCGAACCCTCCGCGCAGTCTCCCGACCCGCGCGAAGCTTACAATCTCGCTCTGGAGAGCCTCGGGGCGCAAGAGCTCGAGGAGGCCCGGCGACTGTTCGAGATCGCGCGCACGGACGCCGGCACCGACGGGGAGACCCGTTATCGCGCCACCTACGGCCTCGGCTGGGTCGAGGCCGCGCATGCGGACGCGCGGCTGGAGAGCGAGCCGGCCGAGGCGCTCTCGCAGCTCGCCCTGGCCGCGGATCGCTTTCGCGATTCCCTCCGTCTGCGTCCCGGCAGCGAGGACGCTCGTCACAACCTCGAGGTCGTGCTGGAACGGGCGCGAGTGCTGGCAGATTCCTTGCGAGATCCGGAGGGCGCCACCCTCGCGGCCCGGCTCGACGAGCTCGCAGAGAGGCAGCGGGAGCTGGTGGGGGGAGTGCGCTCGACGCTCGGCCAGCCCGAGACCGCTGCCGAGTTGCCTGCGAGTCGCGCCCGACTCCGCGACCTCAGCTCGCAGCAGAGGCTCATCCTCTCGGACGGCGATGCGCTGGCGGGGCAGGCAGATGCCGAGCGCCTGCGGATCGAGGCCAAGCCCGCGGAGGAACAGCAACCCGAAGAGCAGCTGCGGGCAGTCCAGCTCGGCCAGCTGCTCCACTACCTGCAGCGGGCTCGAGAGCGCATGGGGCACGCCCGCCGCGAGCTCCGGCAGCGTCGGCCGGGGCGGGCGCACCGTCGGGCCGCCGTCGCGCTCGACGAGCTCAAGCGCGCGCGCGATCAGCTGCGCGATCCGGTGGAAGTGCTCGCTGTGCTGATGGGAGATGCCGTCGAAGTGGGGCTGTCCACGCAGCTCTATGCCATGAGCGGTGCCGTCGTCCCCGGGACTGCGAGTCCGCAAGAGCGACCCGACTGGCTCACCGTCGACTACCTGAGAGATGCGCTCGACTCGCTGACGGGGCGCACGGCCGAGCTTCGAGCCCGTCTGGCGGCCGTACTCCCGCCCGGCCCTGCGGGTCCCCCGCCAAACCTCGATCCCGAGAGTCGGCGTCTCCTGGCCGCGGCTCGCGAGGCCGAGCCGCTGGTGCGGTCGGCCGCGGAGTCCTTTGCCCGCGCCGGCGGTGCGATCGAGCGCGACGCGAGCGTTCGGGCCCTCGTGGCCGAGCGGGACGGGGTGGCGGCACTCTCCGCGGCGCGCGAGCTTTTCCTCGACTTGCGTGGCCTGATCGAGACCGCTTACGCCGACCAGCTTGGCCTGGCGGGCGCGCTGGCTCCGGA
>JAUXJB010000293.1 GCA_030624945.1 Deltaproteobacteria bacterium
CGATCCCGAGACTGCCCGGGCGGCACTTCGCTATGAGATCTTTCTCCGATACAACGTGCTCGGCCTTCGCAGCGCGGGTTCCCCGTATTCGTTCCACACCGTCGGCAGCACCCTCGCGCTCGATCCGCTCGCCTACGCGAGGGCGCGCGGATTTCCGCGCCGAAGAGCGGGGGAGGATTTTCATCTGCTCGCGAAGCTCGCCAAGCTGGGTCCGGTCCGCGCGCTCCGCGGCGAGCCCATCCTGCTCAGTGGCCGCGTTTCAACCCGTGTTCCCTTCGGCACCGGTGCCGGGATCACCAAGGAGCTCGAGCGCGTCGAAGCTGGCGCGTCCCAACCAGCGTACGATCCCCGCGTCTTCGCATGGCTGGGTGTCTGGCTTCGCACGCTCAGCTCGCTCGGCGAAGGCAATCTGCCGAGCGAGCTGAGCCTGCGCGACTGCCTCTCCGAGCACGCGGCCGCCGTGCACGAGGTCGACGCGGCACTTCTACATGACATCCTGGATGAGCTGGGCGCCATCCGCGCGGCGGAAGCCGGACGACGGCGGGGCACGCGCCACCTGCACGAGCGATTCGACGCCCTGCGCACACTCCGGCTCATCCACAGTCTGCGCGATCACCGCTTTGCCTCGATTCCGCTGGATGCGGCGATCCGGGAGGCGCCCTTCATCGCACTCGACGCACTCGATGGGGGGCGGGATCTCGCCTCCACGCGCGAGGCACTGGCTCGAATCGAGGCGACCGACCTCGTCGCCTGAGGCGGCGGTCAGCCATTGCGTCGCAACCCTGGCCGCCTTCGCAAACTTGCTGGACGTGCGTGGAGACGGCCAGGCTGAGCGCGGGATCGGCGTGCCCGAAGTTCCAGAACCGACAGGATGCTCCTCGACATTCGATCCTTCATCGCCTCTTGCCACCCTCGCCCAGGACTCGAACCGAACCGCCGAAATCGGCCGCAGAGACGATTGGCGGAAATGGCGACGAGGGGTGCCTCATCGAGCCGTGTCCGGTTCGGAATGGCCCAGCCCGGCCCCACTAAACCCCGCGAACTGGCGGGAAATTTCGCGGCCGGCGCGCGCTCTCGGCGCGCAGTCTCCGCACCCCCGGACTAGACTGCAGGGAAAATACAGGGGAAACTCATCGACCTCGGGCCTCGAGGGCGCGGCGAGACGCCCGATTCCAGCGGCTTCTCGGAACCCTACCGAGCGATTTCCCTAAATGTGAAACGGGGAACTTCCAGCCGCTGAGCAGGGAACTTCAGGCTGGTTCGGTGGATGTGATTCTCCGGCCAGGGCTGGTCCGCGTCCCGGCCACGGTCGCAACGGCAGCCGCGAGAAACTGGAGGCCGCGTCGATCAGCGGCGTGCGCCCCGTCCCGCGGGGTAAGCATGGCCGCCGAGATCCGCGCCTTCGGCATCGGAGATCGCCTCCTCCAAGGTCGCGGACGAATATTGAGAACGGACAGGCCGCCGAGACGAACGCTGCGGTTTTCAGTTCGTGCGGGTGCTCCGTGGCGTAGGATGAGCCCCTGTATACGAGCTCGTTCGCGAGGATGTGCACCGGGGAACCGGTCACGACCTCGGCGTCCGCAGCGCCGTCTTCTCGAGGAGGATTCGCGGTGAGCGTCCCCGTCGGCTCCGCCTTCCTGATCGATCCCGTCCCCGAGGACATCTTCACCCCGGAAGACTTCACCGAGGAGCAGCGCGCGATGGCGCGCACAGCGGAGGAGTTCATCGACAACGAGGTGATCCCCCG
>JAUXJB010000181.1 GCA_030624945.1 Deltaproteobacteria bacterium
CTTCGGGGCCGGATAGCGCTCCGGATCCCCTAGCCGCGCCGCCCGGCAGCTGCGCCGAACGGGGCAGGTGGGGCAGGTCGGCGTGCGAGCCTTGCAGACCATGGCGCCGAGCTCCATCAGTGCCTGGTTGAAGCGACCCGGATCGCGCCGGGGGACGAGCTCCCGTGCCTTGGCCCAGGCGTCGGCTTCCGAGAGGGCGGGCTCGGCGAGCAGGCGGGCGATCACCCGGCGCGCGTTGGCGTCCACGATCGGCGCGGACTCGTCGAAGGCGATGCTGCGTATGGCTCCACTCGTGTAGGGTCCGATGCCCGGCAGAGCCGCGAGCAGGTCCGCGTCGCGGGGAAGCTCGCCTCCGTGCTCCCGCAGGACCTGCTCGGCCGCCCGCTTCAGGTTGCGCGCGCGCGCGTAGTATCCGAGTCCGGCCCACTCCAGCAGCACGTCCTGCTCATCCGCCAGCGCGAGTGCCCGCAGCGTGGGAAACCGGGTGAGGAACCGCTCGTAGTAGGGAATCGCGGTCTCGACGCGGGTTTGCTGGAGCATCGACTCGGACAGCCAGATGCGGTACGGGTCCTTGGTCCTCCGCCAGGGCAGGTCGCGCCGCGAGCGGTCGTACCATTCCAGCAGGCGTCTCCGGATGGTGTCGCGCCGAGAGCGGGAGAGAGGGGGGACCACCGCGCTCCCGGAACAGGACACTAGGATCCGGAGATCTCGAACTTGACCTCGATGTGCTCCTGGATCCACTTCGGGTCGAACCACTCGAGCGGATCGACGAAGACACCGCTCACGAGCATCGAGAAGTGCAGGTGATCGCCGCCCGCCAAGCCGGTCGTCCCCGTGTGCCCGAGCTCATCGCCGCGCGACACCAAGGTTCCCTTCTCGACGCCGAGGTTCGAGAGATGTCCGTACATGCTGAAGAGACCCAGTCCGTGATCGAGGATGACCATGTTTCCGTAGATCCCGAGCTCATCTGCGAACACGACGACGCCGTCGTTCGCGGCCGGCACCGGTGCCTGCGAGGTCGAGGCGAGGTCGTAGCCCAGGTGGACTTGCCGGTCGACCTCGCGGTCGCCGAAGCGGTAGGTGCGCCTGGCCCCGAAGCGCGAGCCAACACTCGAATTGGGTAGCTGCAGAAAGGGTCCGTGCCAGATCCGGTCCTCGCTCGAGTCCGAGCAGACCTCGGCGATGGTCGCCTCGTTCTCGGCGCGCGTGTCCCGGTTGATCGAGAGGTAGGCGTTCAGCAGGTCTTCCGACTCGTCGCTGGTGAGTGCGGGCGCCTTTCCCGCGATCTCGGTCACCTTCGCGCGCATAAAGTCCTCGTTGAGCCCGAGCGAGTCCTCCGGGAAGCTGCGCTCGATCACCTCGATGCGAACCGCAACCGATGCTTCGTTGCCCGCCTGATCCGCGGCCAGAAGCGATGGTAGGGAGTCGGGCGGCGTGTCCGGGGGAATCGCGTAGAATGCCACGCGCTTCTCGGGATCGCTGGGGTGGGGAAAGCCGGGGAAGAAATGGTCGCCCAGCACGACGCCATCTCTCTGCGTATCCTCGTCGACCGTGTAGACGACGAGCTCCGTGCCTCCCCGACGCACATAGGTGAGACCGGTCTCGAGCTGTATCCGCGGTGTTCGCGTGTCGATCATCAGGGGAACGGACTCGTGCGCGACGTTCCCGATCCAGGAGTAGTCCGTCGCCTCCACGTGAAGTGTCGCTCTCCCATCGGAGAGTCCAAGTGCCAGCGGGTCGATGACCGCCTCGATCAAGCGCGGGACGTTGAGATCGGCGCCGCCAAGGAGCCCCCCCGCGTACCTTGCGGCCTCGATATCGTACTCTGCGCCGGCCATCTCTAGCCAGATACGCACGCTCTCGAGCCCGGTTCCCTGGTCCGAGATCCGGACCTCGTGGCGGTGCTCTCCGCCTATCCACTGCACCGAGGTGCGCGTGGAGATCTTGGGCACGTCCGTCTCGAAGCGCGTGAACAGGTAGCCGGTGAGCCCACCGGCGAGCCCAATCAGCAGAACCCAAACGATCAGTCTCATCGCGCTTCCCCTCCCTAAAGGCAACGAGATTCGGAGCGGGTCAGTCCTCGTCCTCGCGTAGTGCGGCCAGAACGGAGTAGTCCTCCAGAGTCGTCGTATCGCCCAGCGTCTCCCGTCCCGCCGCGATGTCGCGGAGCAGGCGCCTCATGATCTTTCCCGAGCGCGTCTTCGGCAGCGCATCGGTGAAGCGTACCTCGTCCGGGCGGCCGATGGGGCCGATCTCCTTGGCTACGTGGTCCTTCAGCTCCTTGTCGAGACCGGGGACCGCCTGCTCGTCCTCCTCCAGAGTCACGAAGCAGACGACGGCCGTTCCCTTGATGTCGTCCGGGCGGCCGACGACCGCCGCTTCGGCGACCATCTTGTGCGACACCAGCGCGCTCTCGACCTCCATCGTCGACAGCCGGTGACCGGCGACGTTCATCACATCGTCGATGCGGCCCATCACCCAGAAGTTGCCGTCCTTGTCGCGCCGGGCGCCGTCGCCGGCGAAGTACACGCCGGGGAAGCGGGACCAGTATTCCTTCCGGTACCGTTTTGGGTCGCCGTAGATTCCGCGCAACATACCGGGCCAGGGTTTCGTGATCACCAGATACCCGCCCTCGTTCGTGGGCACCTCCTCGCCTTGCTCGTCTACGACCGCGGCCGAGATCCCCGGGAATGGGCGCGTCGCCGAGCCCGGCGGCGTCGCCACGCCCCCCGGTATCGGTGTGATCATGATGCCGCCGGTCTCCGTCTGCCACCACGTGTCGACGATCGGACAGCGATTCCTGCCGATGATCCGCCGGTACCACATCCAGGCCTCCGGGTTGATCGGCTCGCCCACGGTACCCAGTAGTCGCAGAGATCGGAGCGAGTACTTCTTCGGGTGGTGGTCGCCCCACTTCATGAAGGTCCGGATTGCGGTCGGTGCCGTGTACAGGATCGTCACCTTGTACCTGTCAATGATCTGCCAGAAACGCTCCTCGTCGGGATGGTTGGGGGCTCCCTCGTACAAAAGCGTCGTCGCGCCGTTGGCCAGAATGCCGTACACGACGTAAGAGTGTCCCGTGATCCAACCGATGTCTGCGGTACACCAATAGGTGTCCTCGTCCTTGAGGTCGAAGATGTACCGTGCGGTCACCGTCGCCTGCGTGAGGTAGCCTCCGGTGGTGTGCAGGATGCCTTTTGGCCTCCCGGTGGATCCGGAGGTGTAGAGGATGAAGAGCGGGTGCTCGGAATCGAGCTTGGCGGGCTTGCAGTCCGTGGAGGCCCCTTCCATGAGGGCGTCCCACCAGAGATCGCGGCCCTCGCGCATCGGCACCCCGTGATCGGTGCGTCTGTAGACGATGACCCGCTCGACGCTGGGAAGGTCCTCGAGCGCCTCGTCGACCAGCTTCTTCAACTGTATGATCCGCCCGCGTCGCCAACCTCCATCCGCGGTGACCACGAGCTTGGCCTGTGCGTCCTTGATGCGATCCCGGATCGAGTCTGCCGAGAAACCGCCGAATATGATCGAGTGAACGGCTCCTATTCGCGTGCACGCCAGCATGGCGATCGCCAGCTCTGGGATCAGCGGCATGTAGAGAACGATGCGGTCTCCCTTCTTCACGTTCTGGCTCTTCAGGACGTTGGCGAACTTGCAGACCTCGCGATGGAGATCGCCGTAGGTGAGGACGCGCGTATCGCCCGGCTCGCCTTCCCATATGATCGCGGCTTTGTTCTTGCGCCAGGCGTTCTCGCCCTCGAGATGGCGGTCCAGACAGTTGAAACTGACGTTGGTCTTTGCGCCGACGAACCACTTCGCAAACGGGAGCTTCCAGTCCAGCACCTTCTTCCAGGGTACGAACCAGCTCACGTGCTCGCGCGCCTGCTGGGCCCAGAAGCGTTCCGGGTTCTTCTCGGCTGCCTTCGCCATCCGGTTGTACGCAGCTTGTCCCGGCACGTTGGCCTTGCGCGCAAACGCCGGATCGGGCTTGAATCTTCGTTTTTCCCTGAGGCTCGATTCGATCGCGATCTCGTGTTCCATGTCGCCTCCTAGTCCCGCATCCAGCACTCGATGTCATCTGTGGTTTTCGGGATCGCGCCGGTGAGGCTCTCGAATGCGTCCTCCGTGATGACGACGTCGTCTTCGATGCGGACCCCGATCCCGCGCAGATGGGCAGGGGCCTCTTCGTTTGTAGAGCTGAAGTAGAGGCCCGGCTC
>JAUXJB010000103.1 GCA_030624945.1 Deltaproteobacteria bacterium
CGGCCATCGAGCGCGGGGGTATCGTACGAGGACTCCCCATTCCGGAGGCCGCAGCCCTCACGCGCAGCGATCTCGATCGGCTCGGCGAGCTGGCTCGCAAATGGGGAGCCCGCGGACTCGCCTGGGTACGCGTCAAGGAGGATGGCTCCTGGGCTTCTCCGATCGCGAAGTTCCTGAGCGAGTCGGAGCGCGGAGAGATCTCCCGGCGAGCCCAGCTCGAGCCCGGCCACGTGATCCTCTTCTGCGCGGACCGCAGCGCGGTCGTGAGCGACGTGCTGGGGCGGCTGCGGGTGGAGATCGGCGAGCGTCTGGGTCACACGGACGACCGCGCGTGGGACGCCCACTTCGTGCTCGGGTTCCCGCTCTTCGAGGAGGGAGAGAACGGGACCTTCGAGCCGATGCACATGCCCTTCGTGGCGCCGGAAGAGGAGGACATCCCGCTGCTCGACAGCGAGCCTCTCCGGGTGAAGACCACCCATTACGACCTGGTGTTGAACGGCGTCGAGCTGGGCTCCGGAAGCCTCAGGAACCACCGCTCGGATGTGCAGCTCAAGATTCTCGAGCTGCTCGGCTACAGCGAGGAAGAGGCGCGAGCGCGCTTCGGGTTCCTGTTGGAAGCCCTCGAAGCGGGCGCGCCTCCCCACGGCGGCTTCGCGTTTGGCGTCGATCGCCTGTGCCTCCTGCTCGCGGGTGGCGAGAGCCTGCGCGACGTCATCGCGTTCCCGAAGACACAGCGCGGACAGGACCTGGCAATGCGGTCGCCCAGCTCCGTGTCCGAGCAGCAGCTCCGCGAGGTCGGACTCCGCCTGCGGAGGACTGTCGCCGAGACCGAGGAAGAATGAGGCGTTCCGCGGCTGCCCTGTGTTTCTCGACCCTGTTGGCCGTACCCGCGCAGGCGGTCGAGTCCATCGAGCACAGGGTGGAGAGCGGGGAGTCGTTGTGGTCGATCGCCGCGCAGGAGGACGTGTACGCCGATCCCTACCTCTGGCCGGTCATCTACAAGTTCAACCGGGACCAGATCAAGGATCCGGGGCGCATCTATCCCGATCAGGTCCTGCAGATCCCGATTCACGTCGATGATGCAACCCGCCGTCAAGCCCACGGCGAGTCGGGAGCCCCCTCTTCCCGCTAGCGCACCGACTCGTATCCGAGCCAGACACCCTCTTCGAAGTCGAAGAGCTTGCAGGCGCGTGTGGTCTGCAGGTAGTCGCGGATGCCGTACTGCTTCTCCCGCAGGATGTCGCCGAAGTGCTCGCGCATCGCCACCACGGCCTTGGGCAGGCCGTAAAAGGGAATCCGCATGTCCACGTGGTGGGGCACGTGGAGGAAGATGTTGTGGAAGAAGAAGTTCACGGCGCGGGGCACGTGGAGGACGGTCGTGCCTTCCACCTGCCCTCCGAACTTCGTCCAGCTCCGGCGCTTCTGCCACGGGATGTCCTGCGAGATGTGGTGGATGTAGACCGATGTACCGATGCAGTAGTTCCAGAGCAGGAACGGAACGGCGAAGACCTTGAACCACATCCACAGGGCGCCGATCATGGTTCCGTGGGTCGCGAGGCCGCAGCTCAGGAGGGCGGCCGAGGTGGCGGCGAAATAGGTTCCGACGACGATCCGATCGCGACGAACCTTGCCCCGAATCCGCTCCTGAGGCGTGAAGCGGACCATGTTCCTCCACCAGATGTCGCGCAGGTAGTAGAGGCCGCCTCCGATCCAGGACCACATCAGGCGATGCACGAGCCGCTCGTGGCGAGACATCTCCTCAAACTCCCGAGGCGTGACCGGATGCCAGACGTAGTCCATGTTCTCGCGGGTGGTATGGCCGTGGTGGATCCGGTTGTGGCCAAAGCACCAGGCCTCGTACAGGTGAAGGGACGGCAGCATCGCGAACTGCCCCACCGTGTAGTTCAGGCGTCTGCTCGCAAAGAGCGCACCGTGCGCTGCGTCGTGGCCCAGGATGAAGAGGGCCGAGATGCTGAGCCCCGCGAGCATCCACAGCGGGATCAGCAGGAAGACGGAGTTGGACCAGATCAGTGCGGTGACCGCGCCGCCGTAGATCGCGAGGTCGCGGGCCAACCAGAGCAGTCCCTTCCACGTAGGGTTGGCGTAGCAATCCTCCGGGAGGATGTCGACCACGTCCCCTAGCCGGCGCTTCCCGTCCATGCGCGCAGGATAACCAGTCTCCGCTCGGCGGGGTCCGTCGAGAGTGTGAAACTTCCGTCAAAGCGTCCGAAATTGAGGGCTATACTTTCTTGCCGGCGAGTGCGGAGCGCCGTTGCGCGGAGGGCGAGAGCGTGAAGATCAGGGCTGCGGTTGCCTGGGAGGCGGGACGCCCGCTCGAGATCGAGGAGGTAGACCTCGACGGTCCGCGCGAGGGAGAGTGCCTGGTCCGGCTGGCGGCGACCGGCGTGTGCCACACCGATGCGTTTACGCTGAGCGGTGCGGATCCCGAGGGGGTGTTCCCCGCAATCCTGGGCCACGAGGGTGCGGGGGTCGTCGAGGAGGTCGGACCGGGGGTGCGATCGATCCGACCCGGAGACCACGTCATTCCTCTCTACACTCCGGAGTGTCGGGAGTGCAAGTTCTGTCTGTCCGGGAAGACGAATCTGTGCGGAAAGATCCGGGAGACCCAGGGCCGGGGCCTGATGCCCGACGGGACGACTCGACTGTCTCAGGGAGGGAAGCAGATCCACCACTTCATGGGCACCTCCACCTTCGGGGAGTGCTGCGTGGTGCCGGAGATCGCGCTCGCCAACGTGCGAAAGGACGCACCGCTCGAGAAGATCTGCCTCCTGGGTTGCGGGATCACCACCGGCATCGGCGCGGTGTTGCACACGGCCAAGGTGGAGCCCGGCTCGAGAGTGGCCGTGTTCGGCCTCGGTGGTGTCGGCCTATCGGTCGTGCAGGGCGCGGTGCTCGCCGGCGCGGAGCGAATCATCGGCGTGGACATCAATCCGAAGAAGTTCGGGTTGGCCGAAAAGTTTGGCGCCACCGACTTCTTGAACCCCGGCGAAGTAGCAGATGTCGCCGAGGCCATCGTGGAGATGACCGACGGCGGAGTCGACTACTCCTTCGAGTGCATCGGGCGCACCGACGTGATGAGCACCGCGCTGGCCTGCACGCACAAGGGCTGGGGCGAGGCGATCATCATCGGGGTGGCCGGGGCCGGTGAGGAGATTGTGGCGCGCCCGTTCCTCCTCGTCACGGGACGGTCCTGGCGCGGCAGCGCCTTCGGTGGCACTCGCGGGCGTACCCAGCTTCCCGGCTTCGTCGATCGCTACATGAACGGCCGTATCAAGATCGACGAGATGATCACCACGACGCTGCCCCTCGAGAAGATCAACGATGCCTTCGAGAGCATGCACAGCGGCGACGCTATCCGCAGCGTGATCCACTACGACGGGTGACGCGGCTCCCGATGGTGGGCGAGCACCCGCGCGAGGTCCGCGATGATCTCCTCCACCTCATGCTCCAGACCGAGATAGCGCTCGGCGATTCGCCCGCCGGGGTCGATCAGGAAGGTGGCGACCGTGTGATCGATCTGGCCGTCGGGCCTCCGGATCGATCCGATGTGATAGGAGGCAACCACCTCTCCGACCGTCTCCGGATCACCTGTCAGGAACGACCAGTTCGAGAGGTCCGCTCCACGCCTCTCCGCGTACTCTCGCAAGCGGGACGGCGTGTCGTACTCCGGATCGAGTGAGATCGAAACCAGCGCCGTTCGCGTCCGGATGGCCCCGGGAAGCCGACGCTGCAGGCGGGCGCGCTTGGACGTCTGGATGGGACAGGGGCCCGGGCAGCGCGTGAACACGAAGTCGAGCAGGACGGCCTTGCCGCCGAAGTCGGCCAGCGCCACGGGCGCGCCGTCCTGGTCGATGAGCGCGAAGGGGGCCGCCACATCGAGATCGGCGGCCAGGCCGCCGCTTCCCTCGATCGCGGCCGGGGGCGGCGCCGTGACCTCCAGGGCCGTGATCCGCAGGACCGTCGCGCTGCGCTCCAGCGTGAAGCGCACGACCGCCCCCGGCCTCACGCCCTCGAGGAGTTGCGGGGGGGCGACGTCGAAGCTCATGGTCATCGCGGGCATGAACCCCGGTATCGGATCGTGCGCGATCAAGGCCGTGCCGGACGTCGCATCGACGTCCTCCACCGTGCCGCGGACCTCGTAGGTCTCCTGGGCCGAGATCCCGCAGGCGAGGACTCCAGCGCACAGCAGGCTGCCCAGCACGCGCCTCATCTCTCAGTACCCGAGGATCTTGTCGCTCAGATACGCGGCCACCTGGCTCTGCGCGATTCGCTCCTGATCGGTCGTATCCCGCTCGCGGATGGTGACCTTCTGGTCGTTTTCCGAGTCGAAGTCGTAGGTGACGCAGTAGGGGGTGCCGATCTCGTCATGTCGGCGGTAGCGCTTTCCGATGCTGCCCGTGGCGTCGAAGGCTACGTTGAAGCGCTTGCGTAGCTCCATAGCCAACCTCTGGACCGGCTCCGACAGCTTCTTGGAGAGCGGCAAGACACCCGCCTTGACGGGAGCGATCCGGGGGGAGAGCCGCAAGACCACGCGTTTCTCGTTGGCGACCTCGTCCTCGGAGTACGCGCTCGCGAGCAGGGCGAGCATGCAGCGGTCTACACCGATCGACGTCTCCACCACATGCGGCACGTACCGCTCCTTGGTATCCGGATCGGTGTACGACTGGTCCTTTCCCGAGTGCTCCGCGTGCTGGGCGAGGTCATAGTCCCCGCGGTAGTGGATGCCCTCGAGCTCGTGCCAGCCGAACGGGAACTCGAAGTCGACGTCGTACGCGAGCTTCGCGTAGTGGGCGAGCTCATCCGGGCCGTGTTCCTGCCAGCGCAGCTTCTCCTTCGGCAACCCGATGTCCAGATGCCACTGCATGCGATCCTCCCGCCAGCGCTCGAACCAGTCCACGGCTTCCGCGGGCGGCGTGAAGAATTCCAGCTCCATCTGCTCGAACTCTCGGGATCGGAAGATGAAGTTTCGGGGCGTGATCTCGTTGCGAAAGGCCTTGCCGATCTGCGCGATGCCGAAGGGCGGCTTCAGCCGGCCCGACTGCATCACGCGTTTGAAGTCCAGAAAGATCGACTGGCAGGTCTCGGGGCGCAGGTAGGCCCGTGACGAGGATCCTTCGGAGGCGCCGATGCTCGTGCTGAGCATCAGGTTGAACTGCCGGGGCTCGGTCAGGTCGTGCTGTCCGTCCTCCGATGCCTGGCAGCGGTCGTTCGGGTCGATCTGGTCCGCGCGGAAGCGGTGCTTGCACTTGCGACAGTCGACCATGGGGTCGTGGAAGTTCTCGACGTGGCCCGAAGCGACCCATGCCTCGGGGTTGGCGATGATGGAGGAGTCGAGGCCGACCACGTCGTCTCGCTCGCGCACCACGCGCTGCCACCAGGCGGCTTTCAGGTTGCTGCGCATCTCGGTGCCCAGAGGCCCGTAGTCCCAGAATCCCGCAAGCCCCCCGTAGATATCGCTCGAGGGGTAGACGAAGCCCCGATTGAGACAGAGCGCGACCAGCTTCTCCATCGTGTCCATGGTCCCTCTCTATAGCGCGAGGCGCGAGAGCAGTGCCACGACCGCGGTCTCGACGCGCAGCACGCGCTCGCCCAGTCCGACCGGCTCTGCGCCATGTGCGACAAGCAGGTCGATCTCGAAGGGCACGAAGCCGCCTTCGGGGCCCACGATCAGCGTGGCGTGTCCGAGCGCGCCGGGGTCCTCGCGTCGGGAGGGGGCCCCGGGAGCCGCGAGCAGTACCGTCCCCGCGCGCCCCAGCTCCGGGAGCTCGTCCTCGACGAACGGTCGAAAGCGGCGGCGTGTCTCGACCCGCGGCAAGATCGTGTCCCGGGCCTGTTCGAGGCCCAGGCGGAGCTGCATCTCGAGAGCCGCCGGCTGGAGGGCGCCGCTCTGCCAGTAGCTCTTCTCGACCCGCCGGCTGTGGAACAGCAGGAATCGCTTGACGC
>JAUXJB010000123.1 GCA_030624945.1 Deltaproteobacteria bacterium
CCGCTCGGTCGATGAAGTAGAGGAACCCCTCTTCTCGCTCGACGCCTGCCTTGGCGACCTTCTGAGCTCGAGGCTTCGGCTGACGCCCACCACCTCGGGCCATGGCGACGCGCGACACATCGCCCCTTTTGTCGAGGAAATAGAGATACCCCGACTCGCGCTTGATACCGGTTCGAGCAACTTTTGTTGCCATCGTTATCCCCCCATGTGTTCCGTCGGCAGGCGAGACCTTCACCGACGAACTCGTCCCGTATTGGAACGCTGCACAAGGTATTCAACGAATTTTCGAGTTGTCAAACGTTTTTCGCATGAAAGTTCACGTCGGGGCAAAAAAACTTCAGCGTCGATCGGAGCCAAAAGGGGGCCCCAG
Organism: Deltaproteobacteria bacterium; assembly: GCA_030624945.1. Taxonomy (GTDB): domain Bacteria; phylum Myxococcota_A; class UBA9160; order SZUA-336; family SZUA-336; genus JAUXJB01. The sequence continues at coordinate 371 of JAUXJB010000123.1, forward strand.
GGGGCTCGCACCCCTCATCCTGGCGCGCGTGGCAACCTCGCAAGGCCTGCGTGTGCGAAGTCAGGACCCCGCTAAATCAGTCCGAGATTTCGCCGCATGCGCTCTACGGGCTCTTCCGTCGACGGCGCGAACTCGTCTCCGGTGAGCCGTTCGTACGCCTCGATGTACCGCCGGGCGGCTTCGCAACGCACGTCGTTGGGCAGCGTCGGGGGGGCGCCTTCTCCCGTCCAGCCCCGCTCGACGAGCCAGCGTCGCAGATACTCCTTGTCGAGGGCCGGCGGGTCGCTGCCCTCCCGCATGGCCTCTTCGTAGCGATCCACGTACCAGTAGCGGGAGGAGTCCGGGGTGTGGATCTCGTCGATCACCGTCACATTCCCCTCGCCATCGAGGGCCATCTCGTACTTGGCATCGACCAGGATGAGCCCGCGGCTGCGCGCCCACTTCTGGCCCTCCGCAAAGAGCATTCTGGCGATCTCGGCGGCAACATCGTAGTGCTCCGCCGAGATCACACCTCGCGCGATCAGCTCCTCGCGAGAGGTGAGCTCGTCGTGCTGGCCTTGCTCCGCCTTCGTGGTGGGCGTGAGGAGCGGCTCCGGAAGCTCCTGGTGCGCGCGCATCCCATCGGGGAGGGTGTGACCGCAGTACTCCCGCTCGCCGCGCTCGTAGGCGACCCAGATCGAGGTCTTGGATACGCCCGTGAGATACTTCCGGTAGACGAATTCCACGGGCAGGATGCGACACTCCCGGGCGATCGAAATACAGGGATCGGGGACCTCGAGCAGGTGGTTTCTCGCCAGACGGCTGGTCTTCGCGAACCAGAAGGCCGCCAGCTGGTTCAGCACCTGCCCCTTGAACGGGATCGTACCGATGACCACATCAAAGGCGCTGATGCGGTCCGTCGTGACGATCGTCCTCCGGTCTCCGTCCACGTAGCAGTCGCGCACCTTCCCGGCGATGCGCTTTCCGAGGCCCTCGAAGTTCGTCTCCCCGATGGTCCTCTCACACTGGTCCCGAAGCAATACCGGATCCACCCCCACGTCTTTCCCCCTTTGCTTCAGATCACCTCGAGCGCGCTCTCCAACGGCGCTCGACGGCGTCCATCACCTTTGCCTCGAGTACGACATCATCCAGGGCGTTGATCTCCCGGATACCGGTCGGACTCGTCACGTTCACCTCGGTCAGCCACTCCCCGATGATGTCAATCCCGGCGAAGACGATCCCTAGCCTGCGCAGCTCGGCACCGATGCGCTCGCTGATCTCGCGATCGCGAGCTGTGATTTGCGTCTTCTGCGCCGTACCACCGACGTGGAAGTTCGCGCGAGATTCCTCACTGCGCGGCACGCGCAGGACTCCTCCCACCGGCTCACCCTCGACCAGAATGACGCGCTTGTCTCCCTCGCGAATCTCCGGGATGTAGCGCTGCGCGATCTGGTAAGCCGTTCCGTGCCGGGTACCCACCTCGAGAATGGTTCTCACGTTGCGGTCCCCCGGGGTCAGGTGGAACACACCTTCCCCGCCACACCCGTCGAGCGGTTTCACGATCATCTCGCCTCCCAGCTTCTCGCGAAAGGCCTCGAGCTCGTCGATGCTGCGACTCACCAGGCTCTCGGGCGACAGGTCGGGATAGCGCAGGATGAACAGCTTCTCGCTGACCTCACGGAGCCCAACGGGGTCGTTTACGACCAGCGTCGGGGGAGGAACCAGGCTCAGGAGGTGCGTGACGAAGAAGTAATCGACATCGTAGGGTGGATCCTTACGCATCCAGACCACATCGAAGCTGCCGAGCACCTCGCTGCGGGGCGGCCCCGCCTCGTACCAGTCGGCCTCCTCGCGCACCCGCAGCTCGACGCGTGACACCATCGGGGCGGCTCCGGGGCCGACCCCGAGCTCGCCGACCCCGCACGCGAAGACCTCCTGGTCCCGTCGGGCCGCCTCGCGCATGAAGGCGATGGTGGTGTCCTGCTCCACGTTCAATCCGGCCAGCGGATCGACGATAAAGAGGTGCCGCATGGGCGGATCCTACGTCCCTTCCCGCCTGGCTGTCAAACCCTCGCGAAGCGTAAGTGCTTGAATTTTCAGCGGATCGGTACAGACCGGAGCTCCCGGGGTGCGCGTTTGTGCCCACCTTGGGGCTGGGCTAGCTTCGCTTTCATCGGGCCCCCCCGTCGAGGAAACGCCGCGTGAAACGCCTCGCACACCTCCTGCTCGCGCTCGGGTTTCTCGCGATTCTCGGCGGCGTGTCCGTGGCGGCGCTGTTTTACGCGTTCGTCATGCGCGATCTCCCCGAGATCTACACACTTCAGGATTACCGGCCGAACTTGATCACGCGCGTTCTGGCGGCCGATGGCAGCGAGATCGCGACGTTCGCCAGGGAGCGACGGGTGGTCGTCCCGATCGAGGAGATCCCCGAACACGTCGTACAAGCTTTCATCGCTGCCGAAGACAGCTCCTTCTACGAGCACGAGGGGCTCGACTACGCGGGAATCCTGCGCGCCGCGATCACGAACCTGCGGGCCGGGGAGGTGAAGCAGGGGGGCAGCACCATCACGCAGCAGGTGGCAAAGACGTTCCTCCTGAGCTTGGACCGCAACTACGTGCGCAAGCTCAAGGACATGGTCCTGGCCATGCGAATCGAACGAGCTCTCAACAAGAACGAGATCCTGTTCCTGTACCTGAACCAGATCTACCTGGGCTACTTCATGGGCCCCAGTGCCTACGGTATCGAAGCGGCGGCACAGGCCTACTTCGGGAAGTCGGCGCGCGACCTGTCGCTCGCGGAGAGCGCGCTGATCGCGGGCCTGGTGCCCGCACCGTCGGCGTACACGCCTCACGTCAGCCCGGAGAACGCCTTTAAGCGTCAGCGCTTCGTGTTGCGCCGCATGCAGGAGGACGGCTTCATCGATGCGAGGCAGCGCGCGGAGGCGCTCGCGGAGCAACTCGGGTTCAAGGAGCGGGAGCGGGATGCCACGGCAGTGGCCTCCGCGTACTTCGTCGAGGAGGTGCGCCGCTACCTCGAGCATCGCTACGGCGCGGACATCCTTTACACGGGTGGGCTCGAGGTCAAGACCACCCTCGATCCTCAGCGACAGCGGGACGCCTACGCCGCGGTGAGGAAGGGACTTCGGGCACACGACAGGCGCACCGGCTATCGGGGACCGATCCGGAACGCTCCTCGCTCCGAGTGGACCGCGCTGCTGGTAACGCTCGGCGAGGAGAACGGGCAGCGCCCCGCCACCAGCGCCGATCTGTGGCGTGCGCTGGTGATGCAGATCGATGACGAGGCGCAGGAGGCGCGCCTGGCCATCGGACCCGGCCGCGAGACGATTCTGACCCTGAAGGACCTGCGGTGGGCGCGCAAACCCGACCCGTCGGTCGACGGGATCATCCCGCGAGTCAAGCGCGTGAGCCAGGCGCTCCACGTGGGCGATCTCGTGTGGCTCGAAAAGGTGGGCGAGAGACCTCCGGAGCCCGACGAGGTCAGCATGCCGGTGGAGCCTTCGGACGAGGCCCTCGCGAGTCTCTTCGAAGGTCTCGACATGACGCTGGCGGAGCCCATTCCGATCTTCGAGCTCTATCAGGAGCCGGAGGCGGAAGGCTCCCTGGTCTCGATCGACCTGGAGAACAAGCATCTGCTGGCCATGATCGGCGGATACACGTTCGAGCGCAGCCAGTACAATCGCGCCCTGCAGGCACCGCGACAGCCCGGTTCCGCGTTCAAGGCGATCATCTACGCCGCCGCGCTCGAACAGACCTACACCCCGGCCACGATCGTCTACGACACGCCGATCGTGTACGTCGACGAGGACAGCGGATTCCAGTGGAAGCCCGAGAACTACTCCGACAAGTTCTACGGACCGATCCCGCTACGCCAGGCGCTGGCCAAGTCCCGCAACATCGCGACGATCAAGATCCTCCAGAAGATCGGTCTGGAGCCCGTTCACGAGATGGCGCAGAGGCTCGGCATCCGCTCGCGTCTCGAGGACAATCTCGGGCTGGCACTCGGCAACAGCGAAGTCACACTCGGCGAGCTGGTGCGCGCGTACACGACCTTCGCCACCGGCGGTCGGCGCATCGATCCGATCTTCATCAGCGAGATCCGGGACCGCGACGGCTTGCTGCTGGAGGAGAACACGCCGCTGCTCGCCAGCCTGGAGGAAACGGACGCACCCAACGGGGAGTTCGAGCTGGTGCCCGAAGAGGAGGAGCTCGACGATCTCGAGCGCGCGATCGGTGAGATCCGCGAGGTCGTGCTGCGGGACGACCAGCCGGCGCCCCTGCCCCCCGGGTACACCCTCGATCCGGTGACCGCCTACCTGATGACCGACATGCTGCAGGCCGTCGTGCAGGAGGGAACGGGCTTCCGCGTGCGCGAGCTCAGGCGACCCGTCGCGGGCAAGACGGGCACCACGAACAATCTGGTCGACGCCTGGTTCATCGGGTACACGCCGCAGATCGCGACCGGAGTCTGGGTCGGGTACGACCGGCCGCGCAACCTCGGCAAGAACGAGACGGGCTCGCGAGCGGCCAGCCCGATCTTTCTCGATTACATGCAGCGCGCGCTCCGCGACAAGCCGATGGAAGATTTCCCGGTACCCGAAGGCGTGGTCTTCGCCCGGATCGACAGAGCGACCGGCTTGCTCGCACGACCTGGCGACGAGAACGCCCTGTTCCAGCCGTTCCGCGACGGCACCATCCCCGCGGAGATGACCCCGGGCCAGCTCCACAGCGGCGGGTCCGGTCGCCTCCCCCGCGTCGATTGAACGCGACGCGGCGCGTAGCATGAGCGGCCGCCACGTGGTCGTGCTGGGCGGCGGTCACAACGGTCTCGTCTGCGCCGCCTATCTGGCACGCGCCGGGGCGCGCGTGACGCTGCTCGAACGTCGCGACCTGCTCGGCGGAGCGTGCGTCACCGAAGAGCTCTGGCCCGGCTACCGCGTCTCGCGAGCCTCCTACGTCCTGTCGCTCCTGCGACCGCGGATCCTGCGCGACCTGCGCTTGCGGAGCTTCGGACTCGAACTGCTGCCCAGGGACCCCTCCTCCTTCACACCCCTGCCCGACGGCCGTTCGCTGGTGCTCGGCTCCGACCGAGCGCGCAACCTCG
>JAUXJB010000228.1 GCA_030624945.1 Deltaproteobacteria bacterium
ATGGCCTCCCACACTACGGCCATCTGCTGACAGGTTACGTCAAGGACATCATCCCCCGCTACCAGACGCTGCGGGGCCGCCGCGTGGAGCGGCGCTTCGGGTGGGACTGCCACGGTCTTCCGGCCGAACTCGAGGCGGAGCAGGAGCTCGGGATCTCGGGCGCAGCCGCGATCGCCGAGTACGGCATCGAGCAATTCAACGAGTACTGCCGCTCCTCGGTTCTGCGTTACACGGAGATATGGGAGGAGTACGTGACCCGGCAGGCCCGCTGGGTGGACTTCCGGAACGACTACAAGACCATGGATCTCTCCTACATGGAGAGCATCCTCTGGGCCTTCAAGCAGCTCTGGGACAAGGGCCTGATCTACGAGGGCTACCGGGTCATGCCCTACTCCTGGGCGGCTCAGACCCCGCTCTCGAACTTCGAGACGCGCCTCGATGACTCCTACCGGGAGCGGCAGGACCCCGCCATCACCGTGCGCTTCACGCTGGAGGCCAAGGCGGGCGACGCGGGACCCACGGACTTGCTCGTCTGGACCACGACCCCCTGGACCCTGCCATCGAACCTCGCGATCGCCGTGGGACCGGAGATCGACTACGCGATCTTCGAGCTGGAGGGGCGGCGGCTGATCCTGGGCGAGGCCACCGTCCCGAAGTACGAGTCTCGGCTCGAAGGGGCCCGCCGCGTCGGAAGTATTCCGGGCCGAGAGCTGTCGGGCCGCCGGTACCTGCCGCTCTACCCGTTCTTCCGGGACAACCCGAACAGCTTCCGCGTGCTGTCGGCGGACTTCGTCGACACCGAGGAGGGTACGGGGATCGTGCACCTGGCGCCGGGGTTCGGTGAGGAGGACCTCGAGGTCTGCAGCGCCGAGGAGATCCCGGTGGTCTGCCCCGTTGACATCGACGGGGAGTTCACCTCCGAGGTTCCGCCCTATGCAGGTCAGCTCGTCTTCGACGCGAACCGGCCGATCATCCGCGAGCTAGAGGGCCGGGGCGCGCTCTTCGCTGAGACGACCTACCTGCACAACTACCCGCACTGCTGGCGGACGGGCAAGCCCTTGATCTACAAGGCCATGAGCTCCTGGTTCGTCAAGGTGACGGCCTTCCGCGAGCGAATGCTGGAGCTCAACCAGCAGATCCGCTGGGTACCCGAGCCCATCCGCGACGGCCAGTTCGGCAAGTGGCTGGAGGGTGCGCACGACTGGTCGATCAGCCGCAATCGATTTTGGGGCTCGCCGATCCCGGTCTGGCGGAGCGACGATCCCGCGTACCCGCGTATCGACGTCTACGGGAGCCTGGAGGAGCTCGAGAACGACTTCGGCGTGCGGCTCGACGACCTGCACCGACCGGGGATCGACGCCCTGGTGCGCCCCAACCCCGACGACCCCACCGGCAAGAGCACGATGCACCGCGTGCCCGAGGTCCTGGACTGCTGGTTCGAATCGGGCTCGATGCCTTTCGCCCAGGTTCACTACCCGTTCGAGAACCGCGACTGGTTCGAGAAGCACTTTCCCGCCGATTTCATCGTCGAGTACATCGCCCAGACGCGGGGCTGGTTCTACACCCTCACCGTCCTCGCGACCGCGCTCTTCGATCGGCCGCCGTTCCTCAACTGCATCTGCCACGGCGTCGTGCTCGACGAGGGGGGCAAGAAGCTCAGCAAGCGGCTGCGCAACTACCCCAACCCGGAGGAGATGTTCGACACCTACGGCGCGGACGCGCTGCGCTGGTTCATGGTCGCCTCGCCCATCCTGCACGGGAACGACCTGCAGATCGACCGGGAGGGCCACGCCATCCGCGAGGTCGTACGGCTCGTCCTCAAGCCGATCTGGAACGCCTACTACTTCTTCTGCCTCTACGCGAATGCCGAGAACATCGAGGCTCGCTTCAGCGCGGAATCCGAGCAGCTCCTGGACCGCTACATCCTGGCCAAGACCCGAGACCTCACGGAACGGGTCGGGGAAGACCTCGACGCCTACGACATACCGGGTGCCTGCGCGAAGATCACGGGCTTCATCGATGCCCTCAACAACTGGTACATCCGCCGCAGCCGACCGCGCTTCTGGAGCCAGGAGAAATCTCCGGACAAGCTCGAGGCCTACAACACCCTCTACACCGTGATGCACGTGCTGCTACGCACCGCGAGCCCGCTGCTTCCGATACTCAGCGAAGAGATCTACACGGGCCTCACGGGGGAGCAGAGCGTCCACCTCTGCGATTGGCCGGATCCCGAGGTGCTGCCCAGCGATCCACAGCTCGTGAACGCCATGGACCGCGTGCGCGACATATGCTCCGCTGCGCTGGCGCTGCGCCGCGCCCACGACGTGCGGGTGCGCCAGCCGCTGCGGTCGCTCACGGTCGCGGGCACCAATGTTTCGGTGCTGGAGCCGCTAACCGATCTCATCCGGGACGAGGTCAACGTGAAGGAGGTCATCCTCAGCGGAGAGCTCGACCGCTATGCCCGCTTCCGGCTGCAGGTAAACGCTCGGGCTCTGGGCAAGCGCCTAGGTGTAAAGATGCAGGAGGTCATCAGGGCGGCGAAGTCTGGCGAGTGGAGCCGGCTCGACGACACGCGGGTAGAGGTCGCCGGCGAGGTTCTCGGCGAGGGGGATTTCAGCATCTTGCTCGATGCGAAGGGAGACGCCGCCTGTCAGGCGCTCGCATCCAACGATGCCGTCGTGATACTCGACCTCGAGCTCGACCCCGAGCTGGAGAGGGAAGGACAGGCGCGCGACATCGTGCGCGTCGTGCAGCAAGCGCGACGCGAGGCGGATCTCCACGTCGCCGATCGGATCCATCTCGTTCTCGAGGTTCCGAAAGGCTGGGAAGAGGCCGCCAGCCGCTTCGGCGATTACATCGCCGAGCAGACGCTGGCGCTCCGGCTCGATGTCTCGGCGACCGCCGCCGATGCGAGCTTTGCCCGCCACGAGGCATCGGTCAGCGGCCAGCCGATACGCGTCCGCTTGAAGGTGATGGAGACGGCCTAGTGTCCTGCTCAGGGGGGGAAGGGCCCGATCTCGACCCGGGCCAGATCGGTCACGAGGCCAGCAGCTGCGTCAAGATCGCCCGGACGGCGTCCGGGCTCGCCTTGCCGCGCGTGGCCTGCATGATCTGACCGACGAAGAAGTTGAAGAGCTTCTCCTGGCCCGCCCGGTAG
>JAUXJB010000107.1 GCA_030624945.1 Deltaproteobacteria bacterium
GACGGCCGGGTCGAGCTCGAGACTGCCGCTCACATCGACCAGGGTGAGGTCCGCCTGCCGCACCTGCTCGAGGATGCCCGCCCCCACTCCGGGGGCGGCGCAGAACAGGAGCTCGCTGCGCGCCAGCTCGGCGGGATCGAAGGCGCGAACCTCCACGGTCTGGCCCTGGAACTCGATCTCGGAGCCCGAGCGCGACGCGTAGGCGCGTAGGTCTGCCACGGGAAAGCTCCGCTCTTCGAGTACATCCAGGATCTCGCCGCCGACCGCTCCCGTCGCACCGATGACGCCCACGCGATAGCCGCGCTCGCCCATCAGCCCAGGGCCTCGCGCACGAGCTTGCCGGCCTCCCGGGTGCCGACCACCCGTCCGCCCGAGATGCTTGCGAGGTCGCTCGTCCGGTAGCCGTCCTCGAGGAATCGCCCGACGGCTTCTCGCACGCGGGACGCCTCCTCGAGACGCTGCAGTCCGTACTCGAGCAACATGGCCACGGACAGGATCGCGGCCAGAGGATTCGCCTGATCGCTCCCGGCGATGTCCGGCGCACTGCCGTGAACGGGCTCGAAGAGCCCCCTGCCCTCGTCGCCGATGCTGGCCGAGGGGAGCATTCCGAGCGAGCCCGTGATCATGGCCGCCTCATCCGAGAGGATGTCGCCAAACAGATTCGGGCAGAGGACTACGTCGAAGCGCGCCGCCTCCCGGAGCAGGTGCATGGAGGCGGCGTCGACGAGCAGATGCTCGAGCTCCACGTCGGGAAAGTCCGGAGCGACCTCCTCGACGATCTCGTTCCAGAAGGCGCAGACCTCGAGCACGTTCGCCTTGTGGATGTTGGTCAGGCGCTTGCGGCGATCCCGCGCGGCGCGGAACGCGAGTCGCGCGATGCGCCGCACCTCGTCCTCGTCGTAGACCATGGTGTTGAGCGCGCGACGCTGCCCGTCCCTGTCCTGTCGGCCGCGCGGCTCTCCGTAATAGATCCCGCCCGTGAGCTCGCGCACGACCAGCAGATCGACGCCCGTGACGCACTCGGGCCGCAGCGGACTCGCGTCCTCGAGCGCGGGAATGACGGCGGCGGGACGGAGGTTCGCGTAGAGATCGAGCTCCTTCCGGAGGCGCAAGAGCCCGCGCTCCGGGCGCTTCGGAGGTGGGAGTGGATCCCACTTGGGCCCGCCAACCGCTCCCAGCAGGACCAGGCCCGTCTCTCGCGCGCGCCGCACCGTCTCATCCGAAACGGGAGCGCCCTCCGCGTCGATCGCACAGCCGCCGACGAGAGCGTCTTCCGTATCTACGTCCGGAGCGATCTGGCGCAGGACGGCGACGGCCTCTGCAGTGACCTCGGGCCCGATCCCGTCCCCCGGCAGTACGAGTACGCGTGGCATGTCCGAGGAGTCCCCGCGCTCACACGCCCCGCAGCGAGGCCACGCCGGCGCTCTTTCGCTGCACGAGCTTGTTCAAGGCGTGAACGTAGGCCTTGGCGCTGGCCAGGATCACGTCGGTGTCGGCGGCCTGGCCGATCACGCGCAGCCCCTCCTCCTCCAGCGCGACGCTGACCTCCGCCTGGGCATCGATGCCTGCGGTCACGGCGTTGACCTGGTAGCGCAGGAGCCGCGCCTTGGTCTCGGTGAGCTCCTCGATCGCCTGAAAGATGGCATCTATCGGCCCCCCGCCCATCTTGGCGATCTTTCGCTCGTCTCCGTTGATGAGCATCTCGACGGTGGCGGTGGGTGTCGCGAAGGTGCCACTCACCACCGAGAGGTTCTCCAGCTTGAAGTGTTCCTCGACCTGCAGCAGCTGGTCCGTGACCAGGGCTTCGATGTCCTCGTTGTAGATGGTCTTCTTGGAGTCCGCGAGGTCCTTGAAGCGCTTGAACGCCCCGTTGAAATCGAGCTTCTCCGGGTCAAAGCCGAGCTCCTTCAGCCGCTCGGCGAACGCGTGTCGGCCCGAGTGCTTTCCCAGAACGAGCTCCGTCTCGGCACGCCCCACCGACTCGGGCGTCATGATCTCGTAGGTGAGCTTGTTCGAGAGCACACCGTGCTGGTGGATGCCGGCCTCGTGCGCGAAGGCGTTGTCACCGACGATCGCCTTGTTCGGCGGGACCTGGATACCGATGACGGCAGATAGCATGCGGCTCGTGGAATAGATCTCCTTGGTGACGATACCGGTGTCACACCCTTCGAAGAACTCGTTGCGCGTCTTGAGCGCCATCACGACCTCTTCCATCGACGTGTTCCCCGCGCGCTCGCCAATGCCGTTCACGGTACACTCGATCTGGCGCACACCCGCTTTGATGGCGGCCAACGAGTTCGCGACGGACAGACCCAGGTCGTCGTGGCAGTGCACCGAGAACCGGACGTCGTCGCCGGCCGCCAAGTTCGCGCGGAGGAAGCGGATGAGCTCCACGTACTCGTCGGGCGTCGTGTAGCCGACCGTATCGGGAACGTTGAGCGTGGTGGCCCCGGCATTGATGGCGCGCGCGTAGACCTGGACGAGGAACTCCCAATCGGAGCGGGTGGCATCTTCCGCCGAGAACTCGACATCCGCGCACAGGCCGCGCGCCCGCTTGACGGCGCGACCGACTTCTTCGAGCACCTGCTCCCTGGTCATGCGCAGCTTGTCCCGCATGTGGATCTCGGAGGTGGCGATGAAGGTGTGGATACGCGCGCGTTCCGCCTCTCGCACAGCCTCACCGGCCCGATCGACGTCCTCGTCGTTCGTGCGGGCCAGCCCGCAGATGATCGGTCCCTCGATCTGCCGGGCGATCTCGCGTACGGCCTCGAAATCCCCCTGGGAGGCGATCGGAAAGCCGGCCTCGATGGCATCGACGCCGAGCCTCGCGAGCTGGCGCGCGAGCAGGATCTTCTCCTCGAGATTCATGCTGCAACCCGGCGCTTGCTCGCCATCGCGCAGGGTCGTGTCGAAGATGAGGACTCGCTTATCGGACATCGCTACCCGTCTCCTCTGGAGCTTCGATCATCGCGCTGGCTCTCTCGCGTCGGCGCAGCATGAACCAGTACACGGGACCCGAGAAGAGGAATACAACGCCGAGCCCGAACATCATCGGCTCGTGGTTCAACAGAATCGCCACGGTGAAGAGCACCAGCGCCACCAGAGTCGGGTAGGCGCGCTTCCCCTCGATCTTCACCATGCGCAGACTCGGGTACGGCACGGGGCTCACCATGAGCAGCGCCAGCACCGCAAAGCCGCCCGTGATCGGAAGGCCAAGGGCGGGGACAAACGGCGGCTCGAAGCCGATCCAGCTCACGAACCAGACCATCACCGCGACGAAGCCGCCCGCGAAGGTGGAGGGAAGGCCCTCGTAGTGGAGCTGATCCGTGCCGCGGGCCTTCACGTTGAAACGCGCGAGGCGCAACGCCGCGCAAAGCGCAAAGAGAGCCGCGATCAGCCAGCCCCGCGGGCCGAGCGGGATCAACGTCCAGTTGTAGAAAAGCAGTGCCGGTGCCAGACCGAAGGAGACCAGGTCCGACAGAGAGTCGTACTCCACCCCGAACGAGCTGGTCGAGCGCGTCATGCGAGCGATCCGCCCATCGAGCGTGTCTGCAACCCCGGCCAGCACGATGGCGAGGGCCGCGCCCTGGAAGTCGCCGCCTATGGAGAGCGCGATCGACCAGAACCCGAGCAGGAGGGCCGCGGTGGTGATCAGGTTCGGCAGCAGGTAGATGACCCGGCCTCGCTCCCTGTCGCTCGGCCGCCGCCTCTTTGCTCGCCGCGTCGCCACCCCCGCCCCCGTCAGTTCCTGTCCTTGTCGACCAGGCGCTGCGCCGCCAGCCAGGGCATCATCGCCCGCAGCCTGCGGCCCGTCTCCTCGAGCGGGTGCTCATCGCCTATGCGTGTCAGCGCCTTGAAGACGGGCTTGCCGACCTTGCTCTCCGTCAGCCACTCGCGGGCGAACTCGCCCGAGCGAATCTCCGCGAGGATCCGCTTCATCTCGGCCCGGGTCGCCTCGTCCACGATTCGAGGTCCGCGCGTGAGATCTCCGTACTGGGCGGTGTTCGAGACCGAGTAACGCATGTTGGTGATGCCGCCCTCGTAGATCAGATCGATGATGAGCTTCAACTCGTGAATACACTCGAAGTAGGCCATCTCGGGCGCGTACCCGGCCTCGACAAGCGTCTCGTAGCCCGCGGTCATGAGCGCCGTGAGACCGCCGCAGAGAACGGCCTGCTCCCCGAAGAGATCGGTCTCCGTCTCCTCCTGGATCGTGGTCTCGATGATCCCGGCGCGGCCGCCGCCGATCCCCTTGGCGTAGGCCAACCCCACCTGGAGGGTGTCCCCCGTGGGATCGCGGTCCACCGCCACGAGGCAGGGCACGCCGGCGCCGCGCGAGTAGGCATCCCGCACGAGATGCCCGGGGCCCTTGGGCGCCACCATGAAGGTGTTCACCCCTTCGCCAGGGGAGATGCACCCGAAGTGCAGATTGAACCCGTGCGCGAGCGCGAGGTAGTTGCCGGGCTTCAGGTTCGGTTCGATGTGCGCGACGTAGATTTCCGCCATGGTCTCGTCCGGCAGGGCCATCATCACCACGTCGCCGGCCGCCGCCGCGTCCGCGATCGACAGCACCGGGAGATCCTCTGCAGCGGCCTTCGGCCGGCTGTCCGAGCCCTCACGCAAGCCCACGACCACGTCAATCCCGCTGTCGCGGAGGTTGAGGGCGTGCGCGTGTCCCTGGCTCCCGTAGCCCAGGATCGCGACCGTCCGCCCCTCGAGCCGCGCGAGATCCGCGTCCTTGTCGTAGAACACCTTCATCACTCAAAGCTCCTCGCCATCGTCTCCGATGGCCTCTTGCAACACACCTGCCGGCACCGGACGGGAGAATGGACAGTCGAGCCCCCCGCGCAGCGTGTTGGACGACGCTCCGTCCGGGGGGTGTGGTTCGGGCGCTTACGCGTCGATCTGAGCCAGAATCTTCGCGATCTGATCTTTTCCGGCCAGCTTGCGCTTCTTGATCAGCTTGCGCTCGGTCTGCTCGGACGGACTCAGATGCATCTGGGAGTTCAGCTCGTCGAGCTGCTTCTCGAGCTCGAGATGTTGCTCCCAGAGCTGGCGCAGTTCCTCGTGGTTCGACAGGAAGGACTCGATCCGCGCCCGCTCTTCGTTCTCCATATACCCTCAATCAATCCGGAGGTTTAACTCATTCAATCGAAGCTAGATTATTGGTTCGGCCGATGAGTGTCCAGCGCGCCTGGCGACTTCGGCAGCCGGCCTGCGCAGGTAGCGGAGCTCGACCTTCGCCGCCGGTAGGGAAGCACCGAGACAGGCCAGGCGGGCTCCCAGCGAGCCCACGCTCGCCGCCCGCGGTCTGGCTTGCTCGTGCCCCAGAATACGCGCCCGGTCCCCGAGCACGGTCTCGATGGTCTCGGCGTAGCGCAGCGCGCCACCTCCCACGAACGTGAGAGGCCCTCCCTGATCGGCGAGGGTGGGGATCCACTCCCCCGGATCACAGACGCGCTCATCGGCCAGCGGACACCCGTCCGGCCCGTAGACCCCCGCGTAGACCTCGCCCCGACGCGCGTCGAGCATCGGGACGATCCGCTCCGCTGCACCGGCGTGGGTCGAGAGCGCCGCGAGGGTCGAAACCGGCACGATTCGTCGCTCGCTGTCGAAGCACAGGCCCAGAGCCATGGCCAGGCCCACGCGCAGACCCGTGAAGGAGCCGGGGCCGATCGACAGGGCGATCAGATCGAAATCCTCTAGCCGGCGACCGCTGCGCTCCAGGAGCTCGTCCAGGGCCACCAGCAGGGCGGATGCGCTCCGCTGCGACTCCCCGAAGCTCCGCTCGGCGAGCAGGCGCGAGTTTTCCAGCAGCGCGACACTGCCGGCCTCGGTCGCTGCTTCGAGAGCGATGATCCCCGTCTGCTGCGAGCCGGCTCCCCTGCTCAC
>JAUXJB010000220.1 GCA_030624945.1 Deltaproteobacteria bacterium
CTTCCAGACGCACCCGCAGGAGGTGCATCCGCCCGCGCGGCTTCTCGAAGGTCTCCGCCAGGAGCGCGCGTTCCACCGGTCGGAACAGCTTCGCGTGGCCCATCATGCGCAGCAGTGCCGGGCGCACGAATTCCTCGAAGGTGACCAGGGTCGAGACGGGGTTGCCGGGCAGCCCGAAGACCGGCTTGGCATCGACCAGCGAGAACGCCATGGGAGCCCCAGGGCGCATCTTGACCCGCCAGAGACGCATCTCACCGCCGAGGTCCGCCAGCACCTGCTTGATCCAGTCCCGATCACCGACGGAGACGCCGCCGGTAGAGATCGCGGCGTCGCAGCCGAGCGCCTGCCGGAAGCGGGCCTCGATCTGCTCGGGCCGGTCGGGGACGATCCCCAGATACACCGCCTCCACTCCCAACTCGCTGAGAGCCGACTGCAGCGAGTACGAGTTGGAGCTCACGATCCGGCCGTCCGGCTCGAGGCGGTCGGGCTCCACGAGCTCATCACCCGTCGACAGGATCGCAACGCGCGGCCGAACGGCCACGGCGAGGGTGGTGCGACCGATCGCCGAGAGCATCCCCACGAGTGCGGGTCCGATCACCGTGCCCGGCTCCGCGATCAGCGAGCCGGGAACGACGTCCGAGCCGGCGCGGCGCACGAACTCGCCCTTCGGGCCGCTCTTCTGGATCGTGACACTGGCGCCCGCGCTCACCGTCTCCTCGATCATGATCACGGTGTCCGCGCCCTCGGGAACGGCCGCGCCGGTCATGATCCGGGCCGCCTCCCCGGGCCCGATCTTGCGCTCAGGAAGCCGTCCGGCGGGGATCTCCTCCACCACGGACAGCGTGGTGGGCGTGCTGCGAACGTCCTCGGCACGCACGGCAAAGCCATCCATGGCCGAGTTGTCGCGGGGCGGGATCAGGACCTCCGCGCGAATCTCCTCCGCGAGAACCCGACCGGTGGCCCGGGAGAGGCCGATGGTCTCGCTCCCCAGCGGCTCCGCCTCGCTCAGGATGAGGTCGCGGGCCTCCGCAACCGTCACCGACACCCGTTCGGCCTTGACCCCGGACTCGCGCATCCATCCCCCTCCCGTTAGGATTGCCTAGATCTTAGGCAATGGCTCCACTGCAGGGATCCGAGTATGACCCAAAATTCTGAGCGTCTGGACGCCATTCTGGACTCCGTCGCGATCGGGATCATCGCCCTGCTGCCGGATGGCCGGATCGAGCTGCAAAATGCTGAGGCCAGCCGCATCCTGGGGACCTCGTCGGAGCTCAGCCTCGGGCGCACGCTCGTCGACTGCCTCGGAGCGGAGCATCCTGTGGTGGGGCTGGTCGCCGAGGCGCTCGCGGCGCAGCGACCCGTGTCCTCGCACGCCTGCGCGATCCAACCCAGGCTGGGGTCCAGCTCGCTGGTCGTGGACCTGGCCGCAACCCCCATGGTCTCGACGACCGTCCCGAGGGCGCGGTGGTGACCCTGCGCGACCGGACAATCGGGCACCAGCTCGAGGCGTTCGTGGATCAGCGCTCTCGCTCCCAGCTCTTCGCGCACCTGGCGGCCGGGATCGCGCACGAGCTGGGAAACCCGCTCAGCGGAATTCGGGGGGCGGCGGAGCTCTTGCTCCGCAAGCTCCCACAGCAGGATCTGCGCCGCTACCCCGAGCTGATCCGCAACGAGACCGACCGGATGCGCCTCTTGCTCGGCGACCTCGCGGAGCTCACGCAGGGCGGCGCCCTATCGCTGCGACCTACGAACGTTCACCGCGTCCTGGATCACCTGATCGACCTCCACAGCCAGTCCGAAGCGTGGCAGGGCGTCGAGGTGGTGCGCGAGTACGACCCGAGCATCCCGGAGCTGGAGATCGATCCGGACCGGATGGCGCAGGTATACCTCAACCTGATGCAGAATGCGGTGCAGGCGATGGACGGAAAGGGCAGGCTCACCTTGCGCACGCGCATCGAGCTGAACTACCAGCTCGCTCCGGGAACCTCTCCCGTACACATGATGCGCCTCGACATCGAGGACACGGGACCCGGGATCTCCGAAGACCACCTTCCCCATATCTTCACGCCGTTCTTCACCCAGCGCAGCGATGGGACGGGGCTGGGGCTGACCGTAGCGCAACACTGGACCGTGCGGCACGACGGGCAGATCCAGGTAGCGAGCCAGCCGGGCACGGGTGCGCGCGTGCGCGTACTGCTACCGCTGCGGAGACATCCATGAGCCGCATCCTCATCGCCGACGACGAGGCATCGATCCGCTTCGTTCTGCGCGAGTCCCTCGAGGATGCGGGACACGCGGTCGACGAGGCGGCGAGCGGCGACGAGGCGCGCGAGCTCCTGGGCCGGGAGCACTTCGACGTGGCTTTTCTGGACATCCGCATGCCCGGCGCGAGCGGTCTCGAGCTGCTGGACGAGGTCCGCGCACGCGAGCCAGAGGGTCCCGTGGTCGTGATCATGACGGCGCAGAACACGTTCGACAACGCCATCGAGGCGATGAAGCGCGGCGCGTTCGACTACCTGCCCAAGCCCTTCGATCTCAAGCAGGTCGAGGCGCTGGTACAGAAGGCGCACCAGCTCCGCAACCTGCGCGACGAGGTCCAGGCGCTCCGACGTCAGGTGGGAAATTCCTTTCGCGGGGGCGAGGCGCTCGTCGGACAGAGCGCGACCATGCTCGAGACCTACAAGATGATCGGACGCGTCGCTGCCACCGACGCCGCGGTTCTGATCCTGGGCGAGAGCGGGACCGGCAAGGAGCTGATCGCTCGCGCCATCCACTACCACAGCCAACGACGCGAAGGTCCGTTCGGCGCCGTCAACATGACCGCGCTCCCTGGGGAGCTCATCGAGGCGGAGCTCTTCGGCCACGAGCGCGGCGCGTTCACGGGAGCCATGGAGGCCCGAGCCGGGCGCTTCCGGGAGTGCGAGGGTGGAACGCTCCTGCTCGACGAGATCGGCGATCTCTCCCTCGGGCTACAAGCCAAGCTCCTGCGCGTGCTGCAGCAGAAGGAGGTCACACCGCTCGGGGGCAGACGCCCGATTCCCATCGACGTACGGATCCTGGCGGCAACGCATCAGGATCTGGAGAGCCGCGTCGAGAGCAAGCTCTTCCGCGAGGACCTGTACTTTCGGCTGAACGTGGTGCCGATCCGGGTGGCCCCCCTGCGCGAGCGCGCGGGCGACATCCCCATGCTGGTGCACCACTTCGTAGAACGCTTCTCACGCGAGCTCTCCGTCCCAGAGCGCTGGCC
>JAUXJB010000275.1 GCA_030624945.1 Deltaproteobacteria bacterium
ATCGGGATCGTCGTACTTCGCCCGGCAGAAGGGTCCGAGTCGCTCCTCGAGCTCGTCCAGCTCCATCGACGGACAGTCTACCGGAGGGCGCGGGAACACGTGGCTCGAAGCGGACCATGAGCATCCACTCCTCGAGCACGTGCATCGAGGTGATACCTTTGAGCGGATGATCCGTATCCTGCCGACCGTCGTGCCCGCCCCGGCCGAGACGTCCGACGGCAACCGTCTGGGGGCGGATCACCCGATCCGGAAGGTGACCCGACTGGTCGCCTTCGAGCCGGGAGGCTGGACGGCCGAGCGCGCTACGCAGGTGTCCGAGCTCTTCGACGGGCTGGCACCAGAGTGGCACGCGCGGGATACACCGGGGCGGGGGGCGCCGGTCGAGGATGCCCTCGAGCGCGGTGGCCTGGGCAGGGGCCTGTGTGTGGAGCTCGGGTCCGGGACCGGGCACGCCACGCGCGTCCTCCGCAAGCGCTTCGATCGCTTGCTCGCGCTCGACATCTCGATGGAGATGCTCAGGCATGCGCCGCCCGAGGCGGGTGTGCGGGTACGCGCCGATTCGGGATGTCTGCCACTCCGAGATCGCAGCGTCGACGTGCTCGTCCTGGTGAACATGTTCCTCTTCCCGCACGAGGTCGACCGGGTGCTGGGTCCCGATGGCGTGCTGCTCTGGGTGAGCAGTCGGGGCAACCAGACCCCCATCTACCTGGAGCCCACCGAGGTGGAGGCGGCCTTGCCCGGCGCATGGGAAGGGCTGACCGCGGCAGCCGGCCGCGGAATGTGGTGCGTGCTGCGACGAGCCCGCGCGACGGTCGAGCGCGCTCCCGGAACAGGACGCTAGCGTTCGCTCCTCGGGCCCTCGCCGCCCGGGCCCAGGCGTCCGCCGGCGTCGAAGTGTCCGCGGCCGGGGACGTGGTTCACCTCGACGCGGATGCCGTCGGGATCCTCGAAGAGGATGGAGTAGTAACCGGGCGCCCAGGGGCCCTCCTCGGGACCTCGCACCATGGTGGCACCGAGCTCCTCCACTACGAACTCGTGGATCGCCTCCACGTCCTCGCGGCTGCGCGCGCGGAAGCAGAAGTGGTGGAGGCCCGCGCGATCCTGATCAAAGGGTGTGTTCCTCTGCTCTGCAGGCGCGCCTCGAACGAGGATGCCCGTGCGACTTCCGATGCAGTAGACGATCCCGTCGCCCTTGATCAGGGTCTGCATGCTGAGGAAGTGGCAGAGCTTCTCCCAGAAGGGGATGCAGCGCTCCGGGTCGTTCACGGTCAGCTGGATGTGTGCGATACCGTTCAGCTCTACTGCCATTTGATCCGTCCTTTCTCGGGCCAAGCGTAGTAGATTCCGGTTGACGCCGACGGCCCGGGCTGGAGAATGGGCGGTGCACTCGCGTTCGTGCGAGGGGGAGTCAAGACATTGCAGTTCGACGTGCTGGGTAGTGCCGATTTCCTCGTTCCGAGCCGAGCGGCTGCGGTTGCTGCGGCGCAGAGCGCCCTGGGCTTTCCGGTGCCGAGACCGCAGTGGAGCAGCGGGGAGCCCGGGCGTGGCTTCAGCGTGACGTTCATGCGGCCGCACAAGTCGCTGGCCGTATCGCCGACGCTGCTCGAGGTCATCGCGGTCGAGGAGCTTGCTCCGGATGCGGATCCTCGCGCGGGAATCGTCAACATCCGGGCGATGTCCGAGCTGCAGGGGGATCGTCCCGTGAAGACGCATGGCGTGGTGGTGGGGACGTCCCAGATCGAGGAGATCATCGAGCGGATCCGCAGCGACGGTCGCCGCCACTGGATCCACTACGACGCGCTCGGCATCCCGAGGGTGTGGATGGGGGCGACCGAGGAGGATCCCTGCGACTACCGGCCCGACGACGACGCGGGGCTCTTGCTGGAGTTCGTTCCCACGCCGGCGCTGCGGCTCTGGCCGGAGACCTTCGAGGGAGATCCCGGGATCCCCGACGACGTCGGGCCGGGTGGCCTCGTGCGGCTCGCCTCGCGCTGCTTTCTCGTCGCCGAGCTCGATAAGACGATCGATCTGCTGGGCGCGGCCTTCGGGTGGGAGCTCGCGGGGCCCGTAGAGAAGTCCGAGGACGGATCGCGGCGTGCACGGATGGCCTTCTCGCTGCCGCAGTCGGCCTGGCTGGAGCTCCTCGAGCCGGCCCCCTCGCACCCCGATGCGGAGGCGCTCACCCGCTGGGGAACGGGCGTCTGGCAGATCCGGATCGGCGTGAACGGCCTCGCTGCGAAGGCCGAGGATCTGCGAAGTCGCGGGACTCCATTTGCGGAGCTGGTCACCGGCTTCGAGC
>JAUXJB010000009.1 GCA_030624945.1 Deltaproteobacteria bacterium
AACTCCCGTCCGTCGGGTGCGCGCGCCTCCACGGTGAGGTTGTTCTCGCCGGGCTTCAGGTGAACGTACCCGTCGAAGGAGCCGTCGGCGAAGACGCGTACGGCTCGACCGCGGGCGCCTGTCGTGTGGTTGATGAGAGAGACGTCCTCCAGGAGAGCGACGTCGAGCCGCGGGAGGTGGTCGATGATCTCCCCGGGCTCCTTCACCTCGAAGTACCTGCCATCCGTGGTGCTGGCCAACTGCTGCAGAACATCCGGTCGCTCTAGCGCCCCGCGGCCGATCGCGAACGCGTAGATCCGCACACCCGCCTCGGCCGCGCGCTTCCCCATGCGCAGCGCCGACCGGCGCGCGTAGATGTCGGGTCGGGGTTCGGTGGGATAGCCGTCGGAAAGGATCACCAGGATGCGTTCCCGGTCGGGTGGGCTCTTGCGCAGGACCCGCAGGCCCGTGCGGATGGCGGAAGCCAGATTCGTACCGCCCCGGTCGTCGCGGACCTTCACCCGTTTGAGCGCGACGAGCGCATCTTCGGGATGCCCCAGTCCCGCTCGCAGGCGCGATCGCCCGGCAAAAGTCAGGATCGCGACACGCGTCCAGCGCTCGTCCACTCGCCGGACCAGGCGCTGGGCCCCCAGCAGCTCCGCCCGGGCAATGGTGTCGCCCGCGTCCGTGGTCCACCTGCGGTGTGACTGGCTGGTGGTACGTCTCAGCGCTCCCCGGCGCATGGTGCCGACCGTGCCGTCTCCGTCGATGTCGGAGCCGGAGGGCAACAGCGTGCTCGCGGAGAGGTCGATGGCGACGACCAGATCGTAGGGAGTGGCCGGGCCCACGACGGCGCGCCCGCGAATCTCGAGGAGGGGCACGATCTCCGTGATCTGCTCGTTCGCGTCAGGGGAGGTCACATCGAGCCAAACGGGCTCGTCGGCCACGGCCCGCCCGCCCGAGCATGCGAGCCAGAGGATGGTCGCAAATCTCAGGGCCCCATGAGAGTTCCATCTCATAGAGAACACTTCGGAAGATCTGGGCGAGAGTTTAAAAGGGGCTTCGGTCGATAGAAGATGTATGGGTGAGAAGCACCGGGACGAGGCGCGGAGCCGTCAGGGCAAGCTCACGACGGTCGCCTGCTGGCTGGTACTGGCCGCCGTACTGCTCGGTATTCTCAGGTTCACCTCGCTTGGTGCCCGAACGACGCCAACGCTCGATGTGTCCGCGTCCCATGAGGCGGCCATTCGGCTGTGGCGGCCCCCGGGCTCGCCCGCACATCGTCTCGTCGCGGTGGGCCTCGGTGCCGCGGACGAGCTCTTCCTGCTCGACACGGGCGCGGCCGAGACGGTCATCAGCCCCGCTGCGGCCGCCCGCGCCGGTCTCATCGAGAGCGCGCGGCCCGTCCTGGCGGCGCTCAACGACTCGTTCGGCCTCCACGCGCTGGTCCGCGTGGATCGGCTCACGCTAGGCGCCCGTACGTACGCGGACTTCGAAGCGCTGATCCTCGACCTGTCGCACCTGGAGGGCGTGCTGGGTACCGAGCTCGCCGGAGTCCTGGGGATGAACGTGCTCGGCCAGAGCCCGTTCGAGATCGACTTCGTTCGCGACGTGCTCCGGATCGGCGGATCGCTTACGGCCTTCCGGGCGGACCTTCCGCCGCAGCTGCTGGAGTCCGAGTTTCCGCTGCTGGATCTCGACGGAACCGTCGTCGTCGAGCTCGTCATCGAGGATCAGACCGCACTGTTTGTGATCGACACCGGTGCGGTCCCCACGACCGTGCAGCCCGACCGGGGCTTTCGCGGGGCCGTGTACGGACACCAGATGACCCGCTTCGACGCCGGGGGTGCACGTTCGGTCCACGTTCAGAGTGTCGTGCTCGACTCGCTCTCGCTCGGCCACATCGAGCGTCGGAGCTTCGCCGTCGACCTCGGGGAGTTCAATCTGCTCGGGGCGGACTTCCTGCAAGGGACGGCGCTCTTCATCGACGCTGGCGAGGGCCGGGGAGTGCTCTGGTCGTTGCGGTAGCGCTAGCTCTGCTCCTCGAGAGCTCTTCGAATCCAGCGCCGATACGTTTCCGCCGGGTAAGCACCGGTGATGGCGGCCTCGCGGCCCTGTAGCTGAACAGCGGGGACCCCGATCACGCCGAGATCGAGTGCCGCCCTGTGCTCTTCCAGGACCTCCTCCAAGAGCGCGGGATCGTCGGCCCGCGCCAGGTTTCCCTCGGCCAGGCCGGCGTCTCTCCAGATGTCACGCAGCGTCTCGCGATCGGTGATGTCCCGGTTGTGGGTGAAGTAGGCTCGCAGGAGCCGGATGTGGACGCGCTCGAAGGCGTCGGGGCCGATCCGCGCCGCGGCCTTGGCCACGAGGTGGGGCGGCACGCTGTGGCTCGGTGGTCCGGAATCGCCAGCCCAGACGTTGAACTCGCCACTCTCGTCTTCGGCCGCGGGGCGCATCCAAGCTCGGGTGTAGCCCCGGAACGTCTCGAGGTCCCGCTTCTCGTCCGGCTCGGGTCGCAGCAGGAAGCTGCGCCACGCGAACCCCACCTGATCCCCGAACTCCTCCCGGATTGTCCGCAGGCGGACCGCCGCGTTGAAGCACCAGGGTCAGAGGTAGTCGGACCAGACGTTGAACACAATCCGCTTCACGGTCCCGTCGCCCCCTTGGATCGGCTCGGACTCCAGCGTATCACAGCCCTGTTTTGCTAAGGTTCTGCCTTCTCCCCCCCCCGGGGAGCTCGGATGGAAAGGCGCTCGATCGGGACGCGGCTCGCTGGCGCGTTTCGGAGCCGCGGCGCGGAGGAGCTCGAGGGCTCGCGCGCAGAGCTCGTACTCCAGCAGCTCGAGGAGACGCGAGGGGCCTTGCGGGCTACCCATGCCCAACTCGTCGAGATGGAGCGACTGGCGGCGGGGGAAGAGCTGGCGAGCGACTTCGCGGACGCGATCAACAATCCGCTCGCGGCCCTGCTGGGGCGCCTTCAGATGCGGCTCGAGGCCAGTCGCCCACCCGACCCGGAAGACGAGCGTCTCTACGCTTTGGCCCGGCGCATCGCGGAGGTGGTCGAGGGCATGTTTCAGCTCGCGAGGCGCCAGCCTCTCGAGCCCCGTGAGGTCTCCATCGCGAAGATCGTGGAGGAGACGGCGCGCCCGCTGCGCGCGTTGGCCGAGGCGCGCGGCGTCAAGCTCGCCATCTCCCTCGACCCGGATCTGCCCGACGTCTTCGCCGACCCCTCGCTGATCGCGCAGGCGCTGTCGGAGCTGGTCCAGAACGCACTCGCGGCGAGTGCGGAAGGTGGACAGGTGGAGCTCGACGTCGAGACATTGGCAGGGGCCGCCGCCGTGTGCTTCCGGGTTCGGGATGCGGGCCCGGGCATCGCACCCGAGCTCCGCGAGCGCGTCTTCGATCCCTTCTTCACCACACGCCGGGGTTCGCTCGGACTGGGACTGACCCTGGCCGGCCGCATCGCGCGTGGACACGGCGGCAGGCTCCGGATCCAGTGTGCCGAGGGCGGCGGTTGCGAGGCCACGCTGGAGCTGCCGCTCCCTCCCAGCTTGCAAAGATCGGAGCGGTAGGTCCGAGCTTCGTTTCCCTCCCCCGATCGGAAAGCGACTCAAGAGTCGCTCTGCGCGCGGCAAGGCGCGCTGTGCGCTCCGATAGGCCGTTAGGATCGGCTAGCGGACGATGTCGATCAGCTCGACCTCGAAGCTCAGAACAGATCCGGGTGCGATGCTGCCCTTTGCGCCCTGGTCGCCGTAGGCGAGGTCCGCGGGGCAGACGAGCTCGCCCTTGCCCCCGACCTTCATCAGCTGCAGGCCCTCCGTCCAGCATGGGATCACGGCGTCGAGGGCGAAGGTTGCGGGGGTGCGATCGCGCGTGCTGTCAAACACCGAGCCGTCCGTGCGAGTGCCGTGGTAGTGCACCTGAACCCGGTCGCTGGCCGTCGGGCTCGCGCCCGTTCCCGGCTGCAGCTCGGTGTAGATGAGCCCGCTGGGCATGCGCACCGCGCCGGGGTCCGTCTCGGCACTCGCCAGGAAGGCCGTGGCCTCCTTCTCCATCCGCGCTCGCGTCACCTCGACGCGTTGCTTGCGCAGGTCCTCGATGCGTCTCGCCCACAGCGTGGGGGAGATCCTGGGCTCGCGGCCGAGGGCACCGTCGGAGAACCCGGCCAGCAGAATCTCCAGCTCGGTCTCGCTCAGCTGGAACTCCTCCACGGCGTTGGCCAGGCTGAGCCCCATTGCGTAGATGATCTTCTCGTCCTTTGTAGACAGCTCGGGTCCGTTCTGTCCGCCACCGCTGGCACTTGCGGGCAGAGCGGCGCACAGCGCCAACAGCAGGAAGGTTCGGAATGTCGGCCGCATGGGAACTCCTCTGGACTCGTACGCAGCCCCTTGAATCGTCATTTGCGCCCGACAGGTTGAGCGCTCCGGGCAGGCTGTCAACCGCCGAAGCCCGAGGGATCTCGCGCTATTAGGTGTTCCGAGTGCCGATCGCGCCCCGCTTCCCTGTAAAGCTCCGGTGAATGGACTGGACAGTCGTTCCGACGCCTGCGGGACCTGCCGAAGCACTAGACTTGCAGGCGCACCTGCGGATGGGAGGCATCGGTGAGCGTTCTGCGGTTCTCTGGCGCGAGGATGCAGGTCCGCCTGGGCTGTTCCGCCCAGGAGCGGATCACGCCACAGGACGTGGATCTGGAGGTGTCGATCCGCTTCGCAGAGCTGCCGACGGCCTGCGAGACGGATGAGCTGAAGGATACGGTGAGCTACTCGGACCTGATCGATGCGGCCCGCGCGCTTTGCCGCGAGCGCGAGTACAAGCTGATCGAGCGACTGGCGGCCGAGCTCTACGCGCGGCTCCGACCGGAGCTCCCCGGGCCTGCGCAGCTGTGGCTGCGGGTCACCAAGCTGCACCCGCCCGTGGAGGGGTTGCACGACGGGGTGAGCTTCTCCCTGGGCGACTGGGAGCCCTTGCCGCGCTAGGGAGCCCAGCGAGTAGACTCATGCCTCCGGCAACGAGGCCGGGCGAAGGGGGGAGCGCGACATGGCTCGCTACGGCTTCGATCTCTTCACCATCGGCGGCGGCTCCGGCGGCGTACGCGCCGCGCGCGTGTCCGCGTCGTTCGGTGCGCGCGTTGCCCTCGCCGAGGAGCGTTACCTCGGAGGAACCTGTGTCAACGTGGGCTGCATCCCCAAGAAGCTCCTGGTCTACGCCTCTCACTACGCCAGCGACTTTCGGGACGCGAGGTCGTACGGCTGGTCCGTCGACAACAGCCAGGTCGACTGGGGAGCTCTGATCGCCAACAAGGACCGCGAGATCGCACGCCTGAACGGCGTCTACGGCCGCCTGCTCGGCGACGCCGGAGTGGAGCAGATCGAGGGCCGCGCGACGCTCGTCGATGCTCACACCGTGGCCGTGGGCGACCGGCGCTTCACGGCGGAGAACATCCTGATCGCGACGGGGGGCTGGCCAGCCCTGCCCTCCATTCCCGGCATCGAGCGCGTGATCACGTCGAACGAGGCGTTCCACCTCAAGTCCCTGCCGGAGCGCGTGATCATCGTCGGCGGCGGCTACACCGCCGTGGAATTCGCGGGGATCTTCCACGGCCTCGGCGTCCAGACCACGGAACTCTACCGCGGGCCGCTGTTCTTGCGCGGGTTCGACCTCGACGTGCGCCAGGTGCTCGCCGAAGAAATGCGCAAGCAGGGCGTGGATCTGCGCTTCGAAGCCGTCGTCGAGAAGATCGAGCGCACGGACGCGGGGCTCGTCGCCAGGCTCGCGGACGGAGGCGCGCTCGAGGCCGACGAGATCATGTACGCGACCGGCCGCCGCCCACTCACGCGGGACCTCGGGCTCGAGGAGGTCGGCGTCGAGCTCGACGCCAGGGGAGCGATCGTGGTCGACGAGTACTCGCGCTCGTCCGTCGACCACATATGGGCGGTGGGAGACGCCACCGACCGCATCAACCTGACTCCGGTCGCGATCCACGAGGGCATGTGCCTGGCGAACACGCTCTTCAATGACAAGCCGACCAGACCTTGCCACGACGATGTCCCGTCTGCCGTCTTCAGCCAACCGAGTATCGGTGCGGTCGGTTTGACCGAGGAGCGGGCGCGCGAGCGATACGCCGAGCTCGACGTGTACAAGAGCCGCTTTCGCCCGCTCAAGCACACGCTCACCGAGAGCGACGAGACGACTTTCATGAAGCTGATCGTCGATCGCGAGAGCGATCGCGTCGTCGGCTTCCACATGGTCGGTGCAGATGCGGGCGAGATGACCCAGGGCGTCGCGGTGGCGATCAAGTGCGGGGCGACGAAGGCGCAGTTCGACGCGACGATCGGTATTCACCCGACGTCGGCGGAGGAGTTCGTGACGATGCGGGAGCCCGCTTGATGCGACTCATCGGTTTCCTGTTCGCGCTCATCGCGGCCATGGCGATCATTCTCGCGATCGCGCTCGGCGTCCCCGAGGTCAGCGGGGGGCACGGTTTCACCCATCCCTTGCTGGAGACCATGGAACGGGGCGGTGCCGGGTACGCGCGTGTCGAGGGCGTGCTGGAGCTGGGCTGGGCCTTCGGGCTGGCGCAGATCCTGCTCTTCGTGGGCCTCCTGGCGCTCGGTGCCCGCACCCGTCGAGGTCTGCGCGGGCTCGGCTCCGGACTCGTGATCGGCGGCCTCGTGTACGCCCTGGTCTGGACCGCCCTGGTGCTCGCGTACCGTTCCTACGCGCTGGGCTCCGATCCGGCGCTCTTCCTGGGTTTTCCCGTGCCAACCGCGCTCCTGTTGTTCGGGCTCTTCCCCGTGCCCTTGATCTTCCTCCTGCTCTACGTCGTCGGTTTCGAGCGCTGGATCGCGACGCCTTCCGATCTCGCCGAGCTGGAACGGCGCCTCGCGGAGCTGCGCCGGGACTCCTGATGGAGGCGCTGCGCAACCCGATCATCCTCGGCTCGGTGGGCATATACATGGCGGTGTGCATCGGGTTCGGCGTCTGGGCCATGAGTCGCACGCGCTCTACGCGCGACTTCTTCATGGCCGGTCGAGACATCGGCGCGATCGTCGCCGGTCTGGCGGTCTTCTCGAGCACGCTGTCCGGGTTTGGCTTCGTGGGAGGCCCAGGGCTCGTCTACTCCATGGGCATGAGCTCGATGTGGATGGTCGTGTGCGCTTCGATCGGCTTCTGCCTCTCCTTCTTTCTGTTGGCCAAACGACTCCGGTTGTTCGCCGAGGCCCGCGACACGATCTCGCTACCGGACGCCGTCGGGGCGCGCTACGGGAGCGAGACCACGCGTCTGCTGACCGCGATCGCGATCCTGCTCGGGGTCATGGGGTATCTCGCAACGCAGATCCTGGCGATGGCGACGGTGCTGCAGAGCATCCTCGAACGGACGGAGCTCGTCGGCAGCATCAGCCTGATCACCTGCGTCGTGATCTCCGGCGCAGTCCTCGTCTTCTACTGCGTGACGGGCGGGATCATCGCATCTGTGTATACCGATGTGGTGCAGGGCAGCGTGATGGTGGTCGCCGCGCTGCTCGTCTTCCTGACCGCTCTCTATACTGTCGACGGCGGTGCCGCGGGTGCGGTCCAGATCATCATGCGCGACGATCCGGAGGCGATCGGGCCCTGGGGAACGCTGGGTATGCTCGGGTGTCTGTCCTGGTACTTCATGTTCGCGCTGGGCGGTGCCGGTCAACCGCACGTCGTGACGAAGTTCATGATGAACAAGAAGGTCGCCGACGCGCGGCGCGTGCTGCCGGTGGCGGTGGGAAGCTTCATGCTGGCCGCGCTGCTGTGGATCAGCATAGGCATGGCCATGCGCGCGCTCGTGCTCGACGGGGTACACCCCGAGCTGTCGAACGCGGACGCTGCGGCGTCCGAGTTCTTGCAGGCCTACGCGCATCCAATCCTGGCGGGTGTGGTCTTCGCGGGCCTCTTCGCGGCGATCATGTCGACGGCGGACGGCTTCCTCAACATCGGTGCCGCGGCGCTGGTTCACGACATACCCGTGGCGCTTCGCGGCAGGTCGCTCTCCAACGAGCTGCGATCGGCTCGGATCGCGACGCTTGGAATTGCCGTGGCCGCGGCGCTCTTCGCGCTCTACTCCCATTACCAGAACGAGCGCCTGGTGGCGTTGCTCGGTGCCTTTGGCTGGGGAACCTTCGGCGCCGCGTTGGTGCCTACCGTGGCAATCGGCTTCAACTGGAAGCGCGCCACCGCGAAGGCCGCCAACACCGCTATCGTTGCGAGCCTCGTCGTCAACTTCGCGATCGAGCTGCTCGACGTCGACATTCCGTTCGGGATTCACGGCGGCACGATCGCGCTCTTGGTATCCATCACGCTCTTCTTCGGCATCTCGCTCCTGTCCCCGCCCCCCGAGCTCGCCCCCGACATCGAGGCTGTGATGGACGTCTGAAGCGGGGCGAGACTTGGCGCGCGGAAAGGGGTATGTGTAGACGGGAATGGCTTGGTGGGGGATCGCGGTCCTAGCTTGGGTCACAGGCCTGGCGCTCGGCGGGGCCTTTGCCTGGCTGTTCGCGCGTTCGCGCGGGGACGAGTCGGCGCGCGAGTGGGAGCTGCGGCTGGCGGCCACCAGCGCGCATCTGGAGGAGCGCTCGCACCAGATCGAGCACCTGGAGGCGGATCTCGCTGAGGCGCAGCGGGTCGGCGAGCAGCTGCGAGCGGAGCTCCGCGTATTCGAGCGCACGAACGCCCAGCTCGCGCAGGAGCTCCGGGACGAGCGGGAGAGCGCGCAGCAGAAGCTGGCGCTCATCAACCGCGCCGAGGAGAGGCTCACCGAGACGTTTCAGGCGCTCTCCGCCGAGGCACTGCGAAGCAACAACCGGACCTTTCTGGAGATCGCGCGCAGCGATCTCGCAAAGCTCCAGGAGACGGCGCGAGGCGAGCTCGACGGGCGGCAGGAGGCGATCTTCGACCTGGTGAAGCCCATCTACGAATCGCTGTCCCGCGTGAACGACAAGCTCATCGAGGTGGAGAAGGAGCGGCACGGGCACTACTCCGCGCTGACGGAGCAGCTCAAATCGCTGGCGGCCTCACAGCAGCAGCTTCAGGGCGAGACCGCGAGCCTGGTGAAGGCCCTGCGCGCACCGACCGTGCGCGGCCGCTGGGGCGAGATCCAGCTCAAGCGCGTGGTGGAGCTCGCGGGGATGCTCGACCACTGCGACTTCTACGAGCAGCCGGTCGCCGATTCGGAGGATGCTCGACTGCGACCGGATCTCCTGGTGCGCCTGCCCGGAGGCAAGAACGTGGTCGTGGACGCCAAGGCGCCGCTGTCGGCCTACCTCGACGCGCTGGAGGAGCTGGGCGACCCGGAGCGCGACAAGCTGATGACCGACCACGCGCGTCAGGTCCGCAGCCACATGGCTCAGCTCGGTGCCAAGCGCTACTGGAACCAGTTCGAGCCGGCCCCGGAGTTCGTGGTCATGTTCCTGCCCGGGGAGACGTTCTTCAGCGCCGCCCTCCAGTACGATCCCACCCTGATCGAATACGGGGTGGAGAACCGGGTCATCCCCGCCAGCCCGACCACGTTGATCGCCTTGCTGCGGGCGGTGGCTTACGGCTGGCGACAGGAGAAGCTCGCCGAGAATGCGCAGGCGATCAGCTCACTGGGGCGCGAGCTCTACGAGCGACTCGTCACGCTCACCGGGCACTTCGACGGGATGCGGCGCGGCCTGGAGGGCGCGGTGAGCTCCTACAACGATGCCGTAGGATCGCTCGAGGCTCGGGTCCTGGTCTCCGCGCGGCGCTTTCGCGACCTGGGCGCGGCGGCCGACCAGGAGCTGCCCGCCCCGAGATCCGTCGACAGCGCGACGCGAAGGCTCACGGCGGGGGATCGGGAGGCGCCCGAGGACGAGCCCCCGACTCCTTAGTCGTTGCTGTCCCCGGAGCCGGCCTGACCCCCGCTCGTTAGACTCTCGGCATGCGAGACGACCGGCGGCGCGAGATCGATCCACAGACCCTGACGCCCGAGCTCCTGATCGCCGCCTACAGCCGCGGGATCTTTCCGATGGTCGACTCGAGAAACGGCGAGGTTGGTTGGTACAGCCCCGACCCGCGCGCGATCATTCCGCTCGACTCCTTTCACGTTCCCCGGAGCCTCGCGCGCGTGGTGCGATCGGGCCGTTTCGAGCTGCGGACCGACACGAGCTTCGAGGTGGTCATGCGCGCCTGCGCCGAATCGCGCCCGGGACGCGAGGAGACCTGGATCGACGATCGCATGGTCGCTGCGTATGTCGGGCTTCAGCGGGCGGGTCTTGCGCACAGTCTGGAGGCGTGGCGCGAAGACCGGCTCGTCGGCGGTCTCTACGGTGTCCACATCGGCGGGGCCTTCTTCGGCGAGAGCATGTTCAGCCTCTGCGAGCTCGGCGGGACCGACGCCTCGAAGGTCTGTCTGGTGCGTCTCGTCGAGCTCATGCGCGCGCGCGACTTCGCGCTGCTCGACACGCAGTTCACGACGGAGCACCTCGTCCGCTTCGGCTGCATCGAGATCCCGCGCCCGCAGTACCTCCGGAAGCTGGCCGCCGCCCTGGGACGCGAGGCCCGCTGGCCGGCGCAGCTCTAGGCGTCCGGGAGCAGGTCCGCCGCGAGGGATGCGCGTGAGGCGCCTTCGATTGGCGCCGATGCCCGGTAGTTGGGGTGATCGACGCGCAGCGCGACGGCTGTCGACGCCATGCCGAAGCGTTCCGCGAGCTCGCGGCCGAGTGGAAACCGCACGTACTGCACGGCCGAGATGCGGTCCTCCTCGAACTGCTTCGGATCGAACTCCGCCTGGACGACCTCCCCGCCGATCTCGAGGCAGACCTGCTCGTCGATACCGACCAGGCGATCGAGCTCGGGGCGGACATTCTTCTGGTCGGTGATCTCGATCATCAAGGTGGCGGAGAGGCCGTACTCCTGGGGGATGAGCTCGTGGTAGCTCTCGAGCTCGCTGCGGATCTCCTCCTCCTCGACGATCCGCTCCGCGCGCGTCATCTCCTGGACCTGGAAGAGGACCGTGTCGCGGTTCTCGAACACGAAGGTGAGTCGATCTCCCACCTGGATCCGGCGCGGTCGTTTGAGCTCGATGATGCGGGCGCGAAACTCGGAACGCACCTTCTCATAGCTCACGAGGTCCAGGACGTCGGACAGCTCGAGCTTCTTCATTTGTCCTCTGCGAGGCCGTACGCGTCCCGCAGCAGAACGACGGGGTGGACGGCGCGACGACCGGTGCCCTCCTCGATGCGAAGCGCCGCGAGCGGGCAGTCGGTGGCGACGTGCCGCGCGTCGGACTGCCGCACACCTTCCAGCAGCTTGTCCGCGATCTTGAGGCTCTGGGGGTACCACTTGGTCTTCATGCCCCAGGTGCCGTCGACTCCCGAGCAGTGGTCGAGCATCTCGACCTCGCCCCCGGCCAGCGTGAGCAGCTGACGCGAGCGGAAGCCGATGTTCTGGGCCTTGAGGTGGCAGGGGAGGTGGTAGGCGACCCGCCCGAGCGGGTGCGGGAAATCGCGGTCGAGCTGTCGGTTCGCACCCAGTTTGAAGAGGTACTCGCCCACGTCGAAGGTGTTTCCCGCCACGAGCTCGGCGTCCTCGCTGGCGAGGAGCTCCGGGTACTCGCGCTTGATCTGGTACGAGCAGGTCGGTCCCGGGACCACGACCTGCGCCCCCGACCGGACCGCCGGGGCCAGGCTTGCGACCACCTTCTCGGCGTTCCCGCGCGCACCCGCGAGGTCGCCCCCGTGCAGGAAGGGGGCCCCGCAACACCGGTCGTAGACGACCTCGACGGCCACGCCACTGTGCTCCAGCACCTGGACCGCGGCGCGCGCGGTCTCGGCCTCGCTGTACTCGACGAAGCAGGTGGTGAAGAGCACGACGCGGCCGTTCTCACCGCTGGCGGTCGCCCGCCCCGCGAGTTCCTTCGAGGCGCGTCGGCGGCCGTAGGACGGCATGATCCAGC
Source organism: Deltaproteobacteria bacterium (assembly GCA_030624945.1). Classification (GTDB taxonomy): domain Bacteria; phylum Myxococcota_A; class UBA9160; order SZUA-336; family SZUA-336; genus JAUXJB01. The sequence continues at coordinate 11,924 of JAUXJB010000009.1, forward strand.
GCCTGTCGATTCCCGTCCCCCTCTCCATGAGGCTCCGGACCGCGCGATTCCGGAATGCGGCGTTGGTCAGGGCCGAGGTGAGACACGAGACCTTGCCCATGAGGTCCTGCCGCATGCCCAGCTTCTCGGACATCGGGATGCCCTCTTCCTGCGCCTGGACCAGCTTGGCTCGGGTCATCAGCTTGGGGAAGTCGATCTCCCATTCGTGCGGCGGGTTGTAGGGGCAGTGGTTGTAGCAGAGCTTGCACTGGTAGCAGAGGTCGATGACCTCACGGGTCTCCTCCCGGGTGAGCTGCGACGCCTGCTGTTCGTGGCGATCGACCGCCTCGAAGAGCGCCGGGAACGAGGGACAGAGGGGGAGGCAACGCCGGCAATCGTGGCAGTGCTCGAACACGCGCACGAGCTCGTCGTCGAGTGCGGCCCGGTCTAGGAAATCTGGATCCCGGAGGCCGGCGTTCTTCACCTGGCATCTCCCGGCAAAGTGTCGGGGGGCGTGCGTCGGCCCCCGACGCCTTGCTACGGCGGCTAGAGTGTTTCGAGTCCGTCGAGCGCCTTCTGGAAACGCCCCGCGTGAGACTTCTCAGCCTTGGCCAGCGTCTCGAGCCACTCGGCGATCTCCGCGAAGCCCTCATCTCGCGCGGTTCTGGCCATCCCGGGGTACATCTCCGTGTATTCGTAGGTCTCGCCCGCGACGGCGGCCGCGAGGTTGAGGTCGGTGCCGCCGATCGGCTTCTCCGTGGCGGGATCGCCCACCTGCTTCAGGAAGTCGAGGTGGCCGTGCGCGTGTCCCGTCTCTGCGTCGGCGGTGTTCTTGAACAGGCCGGCGACCTCCGGATATCCCTCGATGTCCGCCTGCTTCGCAAAGTACAGATAACGTCGGTTTGCCTGTGACTCCCCGGCGAACGCGTCCTTCAAATTCTGATGCGTCTTGGATCCCTTGAGATCGGCCATGCTTCGTTTCCTCTCAGTGGCATTCGATGTTCGTGTCAGGTGGTGTCGAATTCGCTTCGACGGCTCTCTGCGGCGCCGGGCTCCGAACAGGCGGGGCAGGGGCCGTAGAAATCGATCTCGATCCGCTTGGCGCGCAGGTCGTACTGGCGCTCGAGTCGGCGGGTGGTGCGGGTCTCGGGGGGGACGAGCTCACGGCGCGAACATACTTGCCGGCTCGACTTGGGGCAAGATTTTCCGCGAACGGTTCCCGTTTTCTGCTCCGGGAACCGGGTCAGTCCCGGGGATCCGCGTGAACATCGGGCTCGATGTAGATCAGGCTTGCCGCGGTATGAGTCCGGAGCTGCTCCTCGATCTCGTCGATCGCCCGGGTGAGCTCATCCATCGCGATGGCGCCATCGAACTCCACCTTTGCGCCGACCAGCAGCTCTTCGGGACCCAGGTGCTGCGTGCGCAGGTGAATGATGCGGCGCACGCTCGCATGGGACTCCACGGCGCTGCGTATGATTCGCTCCTGGCTGCGCGAGGCCGACTCGCCGATCAACAGGCTCTTCATCTCCGTGCCCATCAGCGCGGCGATCACCCCGAGCAGCACACCGATGGCCAGGCTGCCCACCGCATCCCAGCGCGCATCACCGGTCCAGAGCGCGAGACCTACGCAGACGAGCGCCAACAGGATCCCCGTCAGCGCTCCGAAATCCTCGAGCAGAATCACGGCAATCTCGGGGTTCTTCGAGTGGCGGACGAAGGCCAGCCACGATTCCTCGCCGCGCAGCTTCCGGGCCTCTCCAACCGCGTACCGTAGCGCTCCGCCCTCCACCACCATCGCGAAGAGCAGGACGCCGATCGCCCAGGCGGGAGACTCCAGAGGCTCGGGATGCTGGAGCTTCTGCCAGCCTTCGACGATGGCGAAGAGCGAGCCCATCGTGAAGAGGACTACCGCCACCATGAAGGCCCAGAAGTAGCGCTCCCGGGCGTAGCCAAACGGGTGCTCCTCGCTGGCCTCTCGGCGTGCGCGGTAGCCGCCGAAGATCAGGAGCAGCTGGTTCCCGCTGTCGGCAACCGAGTGAACCGCTTCTGCCAGGAGGGAGGCCGCTCCGGTGAACGCGTAGCCCGTGAACTTGGCAACGGCCACCCCGACGTTCGCCAGGAAGGCGGCGATGACCACCCTCCGATTTCCGTCGGCTGCCACCCCGTTCCCCTCAGGCTGCGGTCGCGCGGCGAGACGCCTCGGCCGCAAACCCCTCCCGATGATCGGCTCGGCCGCCGAGAATTGCGTTGGAACTCCCGGAACAGGACACTAACACACCCACCGATCTCGCAAATCGTCGCGCCGCACCTGCGGGCCCGCCGCCGCTGCGCGGTCGGAGGAGGGACGAGTGCGCTACACTCGGACTTCCACCTCACCGAGGGAAAGGCGCGAGTGGTAACGGAGTCGCACGAGACCCGAAACATCGCGGTCTTCATCGATCTGGAGAACGTGGCCATCGGCGTGCGCGATGCGCACTACAAGCTGTTCGACATCGGGCTTGTCATCAAGCGTCTCGTCGACAAGGGCAACATCGTCGTGCGCAAGGCCTACGCGGACTGGAGTCGGTACGAGGAGTACCGCCGTCCCCTGCACGAGGCAGGCGTCGAGCTGCTCGAGATGCCGGGCAGCAAGATCACGGGCAAGAACAGCGCGGACATCAAGATGGTGGTCGACGCGCTCGAGCTCAGCTACACGAAGCCCCACATCGATGTCTTCGCGCTCGTCAGTGGCGATTCCGATTTCTCGCCGCTCGTGGCCAAGCTGCGGGAGAACAACAAGCACACGATCGGAATCGGTGTCAAGAACTCGACGAGCCCGTTCCTGATCGACAGCTGCGACGAGTTCATCTACTACGACGATCTCGTGCGCAAGCCGCGCAAGCGCAAGCAGACACGGCTCTCCCGGCTCCCCAAGAAGACGCGCGAGGCGTTCAGCCTGCTGCTCGATACGCTGGATGCGCTCCAGCGCGAGAACAAGGAGCTACACAGCTCGCTCGTGAAGGAGACGATGACGCGCAAGCAGCCCCAGTTCAACGAGGAGTACCACGGCTATCGAACGTTCAGCCGGCTCCTCGAGGACGCGGAGAGCAACCAGCTGATCAAGCTGAGCAAGGACTCTCGCAGCGGAACCTACGTGGTGACGGAAGTGCTGGAGGAGGAGGTCTAGGCCCCCTCCTAGCGCAGCTCGGTACCGACGTCGAGCTCCTCAAAGTTCGGCTTCGGAAGCTCTACCTCGAGCTTCGGGATCGGGAGGGGCTGCATGGGATCGAACGCTGGCAGCTCCAGCCCTGTGTTCACGCTCTGCACTACCAGGCGACTCTGCGTCTGGTCGCGAAGGTCCATCATCATCAGATCGTGAGGGAACCAGGCTTCGTCGAGCCGTCGGATCTCCTGCGGATCGGCGATCAGCACCTTGCGGAGCTGCGTTCCGTTCTCGTAGAACTCCGTCCGCAGGGCGACGCACGTCTCCTTGTCGACGAAGGAGAGGATCCGCGAGTAGGCCGACTGCTGTGGGCGCGTCTCCAGCACGTAGGTGGGCCGGTCCGCGGTGCGGCTGTCCTCCAGGCGCGTCAGCCAGAGCCCCTCGCCGTCCCAGTTGAAGCCCTGCAGGCGTTCGAAGTCCTCGTAGCTGAAGTCGGTGCCGAACAGCCGCCCGGACGCATCGCCTCCCGTGATGGTCTTGGGCGCCTCGAAGTCCGGCGAGTAGACGCTCATGGAGATTCCGCTCTCTCCTTCCGAGATGAGGAAGCTCGTGTTCTTCACCTCCTCGGGCGCCGTGACCTGAGCCAGGAGTCTGCGGTGGCCCGTGGGAGTCCTGCGGCTGGCGATGTTCACGCGCGTCGTGCGCGTCTCTCCGACTCGGTCCCGCGAGGAGAATTCCACGGCCTGCAGACTCGTGATATCGGGAAGGTTGCGCCGGATGCATGCTCTGATCTCGTCCGTCGTCTCCAGCTCCGCCGACGCAACTGCGGGGGACGCGAACACGAGGCCTGTGAGGGCGAGCTGTAGGAGTCTCATCGCGCCCATCCTACCTGTGCCGCCTGACCGCGTAAACTCGCCGGTCTGGCCCGAGCTGGGTGGCGCCCGGACTCGCTGGTTTCAGGCAGAGGGCAGCCCGATAGTGGCACTGCGAGGTGCTTCTCATGCCCAGGGAGGTGCGCCCCTCGGCGGCGAGATCGGTGACCTGGCCATCCACCATCTGGATCGTGAGCCTGCAGAAGCCGGGGGCCAGGTCGGCGTTTAGCGGGTCGGCCAGGAACCGCCGGATCTTCGGACTCAAGAAGGGGCTCTGCGCGACGTGGCCAGACAGGTGCGCGTCCATGTCGGGTAGCGCGTGGATGTATACCCAGCGAGCGCGGTGTTCGTCGGGATAGTCGAAATCGCTCGGGGGCCCCAGGCAGCTCAGGACCTGGCGCCCGTTCAGCTCGAGGAACGCCTGCCGGAGGAGCTCTGTCTGCTGGCTTGTGGATGCGGTCGCGCAGGCGGAGGCCAGCAGCGCCGCGAGCAGCCAGATCCCGGAGTTCGCATACGCGCTCGAGCTGCTCGACCCTCTCATCCCACAAGTATACTGCGCCCGTGAGTTCCCTGATCATCGGCGTGGCGGGAGGAACCGGGGCCGGCAAGACGACCCTGGTCCGCAGCCTCGTGGCCGAGATCGGCTCGAGGGACGTGCTGGTGATCCCCCACGACGCCTACTACGCGGATCAGCGTCATCTCGGACCCGCGGAGCGGGCCAAGCTCAACTACGACCACCCCGA
>JAUXJB010000216.1 GCA_030624945.1 Deltaproteobacteria bacterium
TCTCGCCGTGCGCGTTGCAGATCGGATCCTCCAGACCCAGGAGCAGCGCGGGAGCCCCGCCCAGGACCTCACTGAAGGGCCCCACGAACGGGATGGAACCGCCGCAACCGATCTCGACCGGCTCGCGCCCGAAGCCCGCGCCCAGAGCCCGCCTCGCGGCGTCGAAGGCGGGACCGGTCGGCTCGGTTCGCCAGCCCGCCGCGGCAGTCTCGATCTCGGTCTCGACGCGCGCACCGGCCGGCGGGTTCCGCCGCAGGAACTCGCAGAGCAACCGCGCGGCGCGCTCCGGATCCTGGCTCGGAGAGAGTCGCAGGCCCACCCGGGCTCGGGCCACGTCCATCAGCTGGTTGGCGGCAGAGCGCAGCGGAACTCCCTCGAGCGCGGTGATCGCCAGGCTGGGACGCCACCACAGGCGCTCCCAAACGGAGTACTCGCTCTCGCCGGAGAAGTCCCCTTCCGTAAGCAGCCCCGCGTCGTCCCGGAATCTGCGCGCGTCAAAGGGCAGGCGCGCGAGACGCTCGCGCGTCTCGGCGTCGAGCGCGTCGACGTCATCGTAGATCCCGGGCACACGAATCACGCCCCTGTCGTCGACCAGGCGCGCCAGGAGCCGCACGAGACAGCTCGCCGTATCGGCGACCGGACCGCCCCACATTCCGCTGTGCACCGCGTGATCGAGCGCCCGCACGCTCACGTCGACCGCGACCAGACCGCGCAGGCTCGTGGTCAAGGAGGGTAGGCCGGTCTCCAGATTGGCGGTGTCGGACAGGATGATGACGTCGGCCACCAGGCGTTCGCGATGGGCGAGCAGGAATTCCGCGAGGTGGGGAGAGCCGATCTCCTCCTCGCCCTCGACAATCAGCTTCACGTTGAGCGGGAGTCCGCCATCCGACTCGAACCAGGCGCGCAGCGCGGCCAGGTGCAGCAGCAAGCCCGCCTTGTCGTCGACGACGCCGCGCCCGTACAGGCGCCCGTCGCCGCGGTAGGTCGGCTCGAACGGAGGCGACTCCCAGAGCTCTGCCCGGCCCGGCGGCTGGACGTCGTGATGAGCATAGATCAAGACGGTGGGGACCTCGGGACCCGCTCCCTGCCACTCCCCGACCACGTAGGGGTGCACGTCGGGAAGCGAGAGGATTTCCACGTTCTCGAGACCCGCGCCGCGCAACAGCTCCGCCGCGCAATCCGCCGAGCGCAAAAGCTCGCCGGGATCGAACCCGGGCGCCGACACACCGGGGATGCGCGAGAACTCGCACAGCTCGTCGAGCGCTCGTTCCAGGCCGCGGTCCAGCGCGGCGAGCGGCCGCTCGAGCTCCGTCATCCAACCGTACTCCCCGACGGCAAGCTGGTGTCCTGTTCCGGGAGTGCGCTCCCGGAACAGGACACTAGCAGAGCCGTTAGAATTCCCGGAATGAGCTGGAAGCCCGAGGTCGACGGGATCGAGAGGCGCCGCGAGCTGGCGCGCAAACAGGGCGGGGAAGAAGCGGTCGCGACGCAACACGCGAGGGGCCGCCTGACGATCCGGGAGCGGATCGACGGCCTGCTCGATCGCGGATCGTTTCAGGAGCAGGGACCGATCGCCGGAGTCTCCGAGACCGACGACGAGGGCGAGCTCACAGGCTTCACTCCCGCCAACTACGTCGTCGGGCTGGGTCGCATCGATGGGCGCCTTTGTGCCGTGGGAGGAGAGGACTTCACGCTGCGCGGCGGCTCGCCCTCCCCCGCGGGTTTTCGCAAGTCGGTGATGGCGGAGGAGCTCGCGTGCCGCTATCGGGTGCCGCTGATCCGCTTTCTCGAGGGCGGTGGGGGCAGCGTGGCCCCCGCTCGCGGTCCCGTCTCCGCTCCGACGGTCGAGTCCCCGGCCACGCCGCCGCGCTTCCTGTCCATCATGAACGCGATGGCCACGGTGCCCGTCGTCTCGGGCGCGATGGGCGCGGTCGCGGGTCTTCCGGCCGCACGCCTGGTCGCCTCGCACCTGGCGATCATGGCGAGGGACACGGCCCAGGTGATGATTGGGGGGCCCGCCCTGGTCGAGCGCGCCACCGGGCACGTGCTCAGCAAGGACGAGCTCGGTGGCCCGCGCGTGCACGAGAAGAGCGGTGTCGTCGACCTGGTCATGCCCGACGAGCGCGGCGTCCTGGAACAGGTTCGACGCTTCCTCAGCTACCTCCCGACGAACGTCTGGGAACCCGCTCCGGTGGCGGGCTGCGACGACCCGAAGGAACGCCACGAGGAGGAGCTTCTCTCGCTCATTCCGCGTGACCGCCGCAAGCCGTACAAGATGCGTAGGATCATCGAGCTCGTCGTCGACCGGGGCTCCTTCTTCGAGATGACTCGGGGCTACGGGGGGAGCCAGATCACCGGACTGGCGCGCCTCTCTGGCCAGCCCGTCGGTATACTCGCCAACGACCCCTACTTCTACGCCGGAGCCATGACCGCGCAGGCCGCACAGAAGGTCCGGCGTTTCGTCGATCTGTGCGACACGTTCCACCTACCGATCTTGAGCCTCGTCGACGAGCCCGGCTTCATGATCGGCCCGCAAGCCGAGGCCGACGCTACGATTCGCCACGGCACGGCCCTGCTGTTCGCGGTCATGCAGTCGACCGTCCCCTGGGTCTCCGTGGTGATCCGCAAGACCTATGGCGTGGCGGGGGCGGCTCACTTCGGACCCGGCGGCCACACGCTGGCCTGGCCCTCGGCGGAATCCGGTGCCCTACCGCTCGAGGGAGGCGTCGCCGTGGCATTCCGACGCGAGATCGCGGAGGCGCCCGATCCCGACGCGAAGCGGCGCGAGCTCGAGGAGGAGCTCGCGAGCCGGCGTTCCCCCTACACGCGCGCGGAGGGGTACGGCGTCTCGGACCTCATCGACCCGCGGCGGACGCGACCGGAGCTCTGCAACTGGGTCGAGTGGATCCAACCGCAGCTGGCCCTGCATCTCGGGCCGCGCTCCTACACGGTCAGGCCCTAGAGAGTCAGCCCAGATCTTTGAGGATCTCGTCCAGGTGCGTCTTCGGATCGACCTTGGGATAGGCGAGCAGTATCACACCCTCCTCGTCGATCACGTAGCTGATGCGCTTCGCGTAGCCGGCGCTCGCATCGTCGGCAGCCCCGTATGCGATTCCCAGCGCCTTGTCGGTGTCGCATAGCAGGGGGTACGGGAAGTCGAACTTCTCGGCGAATGCCCGGTTGTCCTCCACGCTGTCGAAGCTGACCCCGAGCACCGTCAGACCCTTGGCCTTGACCTCGTCCACTCGATCGCGCAACGCGCGACCCTGGATCGTTCAGCCGGGTGTGTCGGCCTTGGGATAGAACCAGAGCA
>JAUXJB010000300.1 GCA_030624945.1 Deltaproteobacteria bacterium
CCGGCTCGATCGAGCAACTGGCGCACGACGCGCCCCGGTGTGAACCCGGTATCGCAGATCAACGCGCGGCGGATGTCTCGAGCCACGAGCCACTCGAGCGTGTCGCGGGCTCCCTCGAGCACCCCGAGCTCCTCGGCGAGTGCGGTCTCTTGCACGGCGGGTACGAGCATTGTCTCGAGCTTCGGATCCCGCACGTCGAGACTTTCGAGCGCCAGGGCCACGATCTCGGGAGCCCCGCTCGAGAAGCCGCTGCGCCAGGTCTGGTAGTGACGCTCCCAGCCGGTATCCAGAGCGGCCTCGGCGCGCTCATCGCTGACGGCATGTTTGTGGTCGCGCAGGATCTGCGCGAAGGTTGCAGCTCGGCGGGCGCTGGACGCCGCGGGGTTTGGCTGGAAGATCAGCGTCTCCCAGCAGTCGAACGTGACCGTGTGCAGCGGTGCCGTGAGCTTCAAGCGGGCTCTCCCCATTCCGTGAAGATACCCGCGCTTTCCACGTCAGCGAGGTCCCGATATAGTGCGCCCCGTGAAGGTCAGCGAAGCGACGGGGCGACGCATCAACCCCGCACTCGTGCTCGGTGTTTCGCTCGCGCTGGCCGCCGGCGCGTTCGGCTGCCGTTCGGAGGATCGCGGCGCACCCGACGCATTCCACGTCGCTTTGCTCACTCCGGGCTCGATCCGCGATGGCGGCTGGAACCAGGGGGCCTACGAGGGCCTCACGGGCATTCGCGATGAGCTCGGCGCCGAGATCGCCCACCAGGAGACCAGGACGCCCCAGGAGTTCGAGGCCGGCTTTCGGGACTTCGCCGCCCGCGGCTTCGATCTGGTGTTCGGCCACGGCTTCGAGTTCCAGGACGCGGCAGCGCGCGTCGCGGAGGAGTATCCCGACACGGTGTTCATCACGACCAGCGGCTCCACGATCCGCCCCAATCTCGCGCCGATCGTGTTCGAGCTGGAGCAAGCCACCTACGTGCTCGGCTACGTCGGCGCGTCCATCTCCCGCACGGGACGGATCGGGGCCCTCGGTGGCGTCCGGATCCCATCCGTGGCCAGCACCTTCGGCGCCTTCGAGGCGGGTGCGAAGGCCGCGCAGCCGGATGCCAACCTGACCATCGCCTACATCGGGAACTGGACCGATGTGGCGGCCGCTGGCGAGGCCACGCGCGCGATGATGGCGGAGGGCGTGGACGTTCTGATCCACAACGCGAACGAGGCGGCGCACGGGTTCTTCCGGGCCGTGGACGAGGATTCGGAGGTACTCGCGTTCGGCACGAACAAGAACCAGAACGATCTGGCGCCGAGCTCCGTGCTCGCCTCTGCGGTCCTCGACATTCCGCAGGCGCTTCTGCTTGTGGCGCGCGAGGTGAACTCCCGGAGCTTCCGCCCGCGTTCGATTCGCTTCGGACTGCGCGACCGCGTCGTGGCAATCGCCTGGAACGAGAGCCTGCGAGCGCGCGTACCGGAGTCCGTCTGGGATCGGGTGGCCAGCCTGGTCCGCGAGATCGAGTCCGGCGCGCTAGAGGTTCCGCGCGAGGGGTTCTGAG
>JAUXJB010000070.1 GCA_030624945.1 Deltaproteobacteria bacterium
ACGCTCTGGACCCTTCAGCTCTTCATGTTTGCGGCAGCTACGGTGAGCTTGACCCTCGTCGCGCGGGGAGCGAGCGTCCGCAAGCAGGACATCGCCACCCGCTTCGAGCTCGAGAAGTCCCACCAGAAGATGGAGCTGCTCAGCTACCAGGATGCGTTGACGGGCGCATGGAATCGGCGATTCCTCGAGGGAGAATACGACGCGTACAACGAGCGCATGCAGAAGGCCGGCGTGCTTGTGCACTTCGCCCTGCTGGATGTAGACGACTTCAAGCAGATGAACGACCTCTGCGGCCATATGTACGGCGATCAGGTCCTGTGTTGGATGGCTGCGTGCCTCCAGGAACAGCTGGGCGACGTCGGGTTTGCGGTGCGAACAGGCGGCGATGAGTTCGGGCTGCTGCTGGCCGGGGACGAGCCGGAAGCCCGGATCGTCGAGGCGATCCAGACAGTGCGGGTCGCGGCCTCTCTGGAGGGCAGGAGCGGCGCGCCAGAAGTATCGATCAGCGTCGGTCTCGTGACACTGCTCCCGGGCGTGGAGGTCTCGCTGGACGTCGCCTACCAGGCGGCGGACCGCGAGCTCTACCAGGCCAAGGAAGGCAAGGAGGCCGATTCCAGCATGGTGCGCATCTCGCAGATGACGATGACGCGCAGCAGCCGGGGCAGCGGAGGAGCGCGGAACTCTGAGCGATGAAGCTACCGAGACTCAGGCTGTTTGGGCGGGCCTCCGATGCGACAGAGGTCGGTCCCATCGGTTTCGACCTGGCCTGCGATCAGCTGCACATGCTGCAGATGGAGCGCTGCCGGGAGAGGCTGCGAGTTCGGGCTGCGGCCTCGTGTCCTTATCCGGTGGGTCGCGATGCGATCCTGCAATCCCCCGGTGAGCTCAAACCCCTCGTTGCCAGGACGCTTCGTAGCGAGCCCTTCCGTGGCCGAAAGGTGGTCACGGTAATCCCGGGCGACGCCGTCAAGCTCATGGTGCTCAATTACGAGGTCAACCCTCGGCAATCCGAGCCCGAACTCATCCTGAGTCTCGTCCGGGAGCGGATCAAGGAGCCTTTGGACGAGTGGGTGGTCGACTACCACCCGATTCGTCCCAGCCACGAGAAGCAGAGCGAGCTCTCGGCCCTCGTCGCAATTGCCCGTGAGGACGCGGTCATCCGCCACCTCGAGCTCCTGCGCTCGGCGGGGCTCGAGGTCGCGGCTCTGGAGATTCCACCCGTGGCCATTCGGCGGCTGGTGATCCGACTCGCCATGCGGGATTTCGGCGAGGACGTGATGATCCTCCACTTCGGGCGCGACAAGAGTCATCTCACCGTGCTCTGGGGTCGCCGACTGATTCTCTACCGAGAGATCGAGTTCGGAGAGAACCGAGCGATCGAGCAGGTCGCCAAGTCGCTGGATCTCCCCCTCGACTCCGCCGCAGCCCTTCTCCTCGAATTCGGGGTGTTCCCGGAAACCGCCAGCCCGGACCTGGACCGTGCGTCCGTGGAGATCAGCGAGACGGTCATGGAGATCCTCACTCCGGGCTTTGCAACCGTCGCCGAGCAGATCGGAAACGCCCTCATCTATACCGCGTCACGGACGCGAGGTGAGTCGGTTGACCTCATCTATCTGGTGGGCGCCGTCGCGCACTGGCCCGGCGTGGACAAGTTGATCAGCTCGTTGACAGCCATCCCGGTGCGAATCCTGGATCCTCTGCAGGCGATAACGGGAACCCGGAGTGCACTTCCTCCGAGTGTGAGCGACGCGAGCCCGAACATCGCACTGGCGGCCAGTCTCGCGCTACGGGGGTTCGGTGACCATGAGTGAGATTGACCTCGTCCCAGGCCACTATCGAGAGCTCCAACGGCTGCGGGGGACGTTGCGGAAAGTGGTGATCGCCTGTGTCCTCGTCCTCTTGTCGGTGGGAGGTGCGAGGGCGGGGCTCTTGCATGGCATCCACACGAAAGAGCGCGAGCTCACGCGGCTCCGGACCGTCAGAACCGGTGTGCTCAGTCAGAAAGCTCGCGTTGTGGAGTTGGAAGCCGACCGAGCACAGCTCGAGCAACAGCTCGAAATCCTTTCGGAGCTGCGGGGAGGGATCGCGGCGAAGCAGACACTGTATGCGGTCGATCGCGCCCTCAATGGCAGCATCTGGTTCTTGAGCTGGACATTTCACCGCGCGGGCGAATGGGTGGACGAGGTCCCGAAGACGCAGAATGCGGGTTACTTCATCATCGTACCTCCCGCAGACGGCGATGACCTCGAGAGAGCTTGGCGGCTGCACTCGCACATGGAGATTCGCGCGCAGGCTGCCAGCCATTCGGCACTCGCGGATTTCGTCCGTGAGCTGGTCGCACAGCCAGAGGTGGAGGACGTGAAGGTCGTCAATACCCGCGTGCACCGGTACATCGCGGGCCAGGCCGTGAGCTTCGAGCTCGCCGTCGTGATCAAGAGCCGGGGATAGCGAGCACCATGCTGGAACGAATTTCCAGAGAGGTTCGCCCCGAAGTGCTGACAGTCTGTGCCTGGGCACTGGTGACGCTGATGATCCTCACAGCCTACCTGCAGGTGCTCAAGGCTCCCTTCGTCCAGTATCGGGGGCTTCTCCGTGATCGAGCCACCGCGTCGCTCGGCATGAGGACCGAGGGAGAGGAGCCCGCGGCTCTGGCGCTCGCAGCCGTCGACGAAGAAGTCGCAAAGCTACGGCGTCAGCTCTACGGAGGATCCTCCAGCGTGCCGTTGAGAGAGATGGAGTCTTACGTCATCCAGACGCTTGACCGGATCTCTGCACGACATGACGTGGAGCTCATGGGAGTGAGGCCGAGGGAGCTCGGTCGAGTCTTGATGTTCGATGAGTTGCCCTACGACGTGGAGGTCATGGGCAGCTATGTGCGCTTGTGGGGCTGGTTGCAGGACATGGAGACCGAACTTCGCCCGATGGTGGTCAATTCCTACGAGTTCGAGCGAAGGAACAGCGCGGAGCCCGTCCGGATGAAGCTCCAGCTGGTCGCATACAGGGGCCGGGAGCCGCAGCGATGAGATGTGTCCGGGGCCTAGCGGTGTGCACAGCCTTCGCCGTGGTCGCCCTGACCGCGGTCGCCCAGGATCGCTCTCCGACTCCGAGATTCGATCCTTTCGATCGATCCTCGTCGCAGGGTGGTCCGATGACCCGGTCTCCGGGGACAGCCCGGGTGGTCTGGACCCCCTGGCTCAAGGCGACCCTGGTAGCCGGGGAGCGCTCGATGGCGAATCTGGGCGGGGTCCTGCTGCGGGTCGGGCAGGAGACACACGGCTACCGCCTCGTGGAGGTACGCGAGTGGGAGGCGGTCTTCACGAGGGACGGCGAGACCGTGGTACTCGCCGTCGTCCCCCCGATCGAGTTCGAGCCGTGAGCTCCGCGGGCCCGCGCGCAGCCTGCTGGATTCTGTGCGCTGCGTGGATTCTCGTCTCGCCGGCTGGCGCGGCCACTCCGGTGGAGATCTCCGGGGGCGGAGGACGACCACTCTCCATCGTGGCTCGCAACACTCCGATCGCAGAGATCTACGAGATGCTCTCGCGCAAGGAGCAGATCAGCGTCTTGATCGGCAAGGGAGTGACGGGGTCCATCTCGGTGACGCTGTTCAATGTGACGCTGGACCAGGCCGTGCGTTCCATTGCCGAGGCCGCCGGATACGTGGCGGAACGCAGGCGACGATCCTACGTGATCCTCACGCGCGAAGAGGCGGGGATGGATTCCGCAGACGGGAATACCATCGTCCGGACGATGAAGATCGATTACTCGGACCCTCAGGCGATCTCGGATATTCTCGCCAAGCATCAGTCGCGCTACGGAGAGATCACCGTCTTTCCGGATCGGCGGATGCTCGTCGTCGAGGATCTCCCGGACTTCATCCGCCGCATCGAGAGGATCGTGAGCGAGATCGATCGGGAACCGGAGCAGATCCTCATCGAAGCGAAGATCCTCGAGATCACGCTCGACCAAAACGACGTCTTCGGAATCGACTGGGAGCAGTTCTTCACCCACGACGACGGTTCGGGCTCCTTCGGGGTTCGCGGCCAGACGTCGGCGGGGACGGCGGGCCTGTTCTTCGAGTTCGTGGATCCGAACATCGAAGCCGCCCTCAATGCTCTGAGTGAGGATGGGCGAGTTCGAACGCTGTCGACTCCGAGCCTGCTCGCGCTCGAGAACGAGGAAGCCGAGGTTCTCATCGCCGATCGGCTCGGCTTCCGTGTAACGACGACGATCAACGAGGTGACCACGGAGAGCGTCGAGTTTCTCGAGTCGGGTGTCATCTTGCGATTCAAGGCGTCCGTGGATCGGCTGGGCCAGATCCGGCTCGACATCCACCCCGAGGTCAGCACGGGAACCATCAGCGACGGCCTACCGAATCAGACCACCGCCGAGGTGACCACGAAGCTTCTCATGAGGGAGGGCCAGAAGGTCTTCATCGGGGGCTTGCTCAGGGACACGCTGACACAGACACGCTCGGGTATCCCGATTCTGAAGGACGTGCCGTTCCTCGGATTTCTGTTCTCCAAGCGAGAGCAGATCAGCGTCACCACGGAAACCGTGGTCCTGGTCAGCGCCTACGTCGCCAGTCGGGCGCGCCAGGAGATCTCGGACCAGAAGGTGGAAGCGCTGCCGATCGTGGAGGACGCCCTCGAACAGAGGCGGGCCGAGAAAGAGCGCATCTTCCAGGCGCCGCCCCAGGAGCCGGCGAATGGGGGGGGCATCCAGGACTGAGCGTCGTGGCTAGTGGCCCGCGAACGACCGGCCGATCGGATCCTCCAGGCCGGGACGCCGCTGCTGCGCGATGCACGCCACGATCCGTACCGCCGAACCCTCCGCGGCCCGGAGCGAGTGCTCCAGCCGCGAGTCGAAGTAGATCGAGTCTCCGGGGGAGAGCCGGTGGACGTCGCCGCCGACCGTCACCTCGAGCTGTCCGTTCAGGACGAACAGGAACTCCTCGCCGTCGTGCGTCGAGCGAGGGGAATCGCGGGACTCGTCGGGGGGGATCTCGACCAGGAAGGGAGCCATCAGCTTGTCGGTCAAGCTGTACGAGAGGGCCTGATAGCGGTAGTTCAGGCTGCGCGCAGCCTCGCTCTGGGGTTGAACGGTCCAGCGGTCCCGAGCCCGCACGACCTCGACGCGCCGGTCCGGGATGGTCCGTTGGAAGAAGTGGCCCAGGCTCACGTCCAGTATGGATGCGATCTTTGCGAGCTCCCCGATCGCCGGGATGGCGCGGCTCGTCTCGAAGGCCTCGAGCTGGTCCTCGGGAACGCCGACGCGCGTGGCCAGCTGGGAGAGCTCCAGGCCGCGGTCTTCGCGGATCTTGCGCAGCTTCTGCCCAAGTCCGAGCTCGAGAAGCTCTGTGTCCGTCATGATTGTCTCCTGTCGTCGGAGAGGGAGGGAAATTCGACCTCCTCCAGCTTCTGCTTGAGATCCTGAACGAAACGCGCGGCGACCAGACCATCGGTAATGCGGTGATCCACGCTGATCGAGAGGTTCAAGACGCTGCGAACCTGCAGTTCCCCATCGAGCAGGGCGGGCACGCGGCGAAGGGCGCCGACAGCCAGGATCGCGACCTCGGGGTAGTTCAGGATAGGCGTCGACAAGACGCCGCCCAGCTTGCCCAGTGACGTGATGGTAAAAGTGCTCCCGCGCAGCTCGGCCGCCGTCAAGCGGCTCTCGCGCGCTCTCTGGCCCAGCTCTCCGATCGCGCTGTCGAGCTCGCTCACGGAGAGCTCGGCGGCCTCGCGGATCACGGGCACCAGCAAGCCCTCGTCCGTCGCCGTCGCGATCCCCAAATGGACTTTCCGCTTGATGACGATCTCTTCGCGAGCGTCGTCGATGCTGGCGTTCAAGATGGGGTAGCTCGCCAGGTTGCGGACGGTCGCGTGCGCGATGTATGGCAGTGGGGATCTGGGCGTGCTCTCCCCGGCGCTCTCGATCCGCTCCAGCAGCTCTGTCAGATCCACCTCTTCGACGTAGGTGAAATGCGCCGCGGTCTGTCGAGACCGGACCATTCTGCGAGCGATGGCTCGCCGCACTCCCCGGAACGGTTGGCGCTCCCAGTCCTGGGGATCGGGGGTAGCTTCGGCGGTGACCGGCTCGCGTTCGACGGGCGCAGCGCCTCGCGCAGAGAAACGCTCGACGTCGCGCCGCATCACGCGGCCTCCCGGACCGGTTCCGCGAACGTCGTGCAGGTCGATCTCCAGGCGTCGCGCCAGATCGCGCACCGCCGGAACCGCGTCGATGCCATTCGGGCTCGGTCGTTCGCTGGCCTTTTGATGCGAGCGCGGGCGTGCCGGCATGACCGGAGGATGCGCCGCCGGATGCGCCACCGGCTCGGCCGCGCGGTGCTGCTCCGGCTCCACCCGCTCCGGCTCGATCTTGGCCGGGGCCGCGGGGGCTTCCGCGGTCGATCCCTCCTCGTCTATCTCGAGCAGGACGGCGCCCACCGGCGCGATCTCACCGACCTGAAAGCAGAGCCGATGCACCCGACCGGTGTAAGGGGAGGGGATCTCGATCTCCGCCTTGTCCGTCAGAAGCTCGACGAGAATCTGGTCTTCCTTGACCAGCTCGCCTTCGCGGACCTTCCAGGCCAGGATCTCGGCCTCGACCACACCTTCTCCGATGTCCGGCAACTCGAAGCGAAGCATGGCTAGTACTCGATCACCTCGCGGAGTTCGAAGAGGAGGCGATCCGCGTTCGGCATGTAGTGATCCTCGAGAGAGTAGGGGAACGGCGTGTCGAGCCCCGTCACGCGGCGCAGGGGCGCTTCCAGACGCGTGAAGGCCCGCTCCTGCACGGCGCTCAGGAGCTCCGCCCCAAAGCCACAGCTGCGCTGTGCTTCGTGGGTAACGATGAGGCGCCCCGTCTTCTCCACGGATCGGACCACGGTCTCGATGTCGTAGGGCGCGACACTCACCAGGTCGATCACCTCCACATCGTAGCCCTCACCCTCGGCGCGCATCGCCGCCTCTTGCGCGATCGGCAGCATCGCGCCGTAGGCGACGAGCGTCACGTCCACTCCCTGGCGGACCACCTCGGCGCGGTCGATCGGGAGCGTGTAGTACTCGGTCGGGACGTCCCCGCGACTCGCCCGATAGATCCGCTTGGGCTCGAGGAAGATCACGGGATCCGGGCATTCCAACGCCCCGAGCAACAGGCCCTTTGCCTGTCGCGGCCCCGAGGGGATCACCACGCGCAGTCCCGGAGTGTGCGCGAAGTAGGCTTCGGGGCTCTGCGAGTGGTAGAGCCCGCCGCGGATGCCGCCCCCGTAGGGCATCCGGATCACCACCTTGGGCGTGTACTGGCCTCCCGAGCGGTAACGGTACTTCGCGAGCTCGTTCACGATCTGGTCAAACGCGGGAAAGACGAAGTCGGCGAACTGGATCTCGACAATGGGCCGCAGCTCGGCCAGCGCCATTCCAATCGCCATACCGATAATTCCGGCCTCTGCCAGTGGCGTGTCGAATACGCGCTCGGAGCCGTGCTTCTCCTGGAGTCCCGAGGTCACGCGGAAGACCCCGCCGAACAGGCCGACGTCCTCGCCCAGAATAACGGCGGATTTCTCCCGCTCGAGATAGAGATCCAGCGCCTGGTTCAGCGCCTGTATCAGGTTGAGCTGCTCCGTATCCGCCATGAATCTCTACGGGACCTCGTGCGCTTCCGGGCTTTGGGCGTTCCAGAAGCGCAGATAGGCCGCTCGCTGTTCCTCGAGCTGTGGGGTGAGCTCCTCTGTCACGCCCTCGAAAAGCGTCTCCAGGGGCGGGGGAGGCC
>JAUXJB010000267.1 GCA_030624945.1 Deltaproteobacteria bacterium
CGGGCGGCGGTCGCGCATCTGGCGGAGGGCGCCCGCGACCCCTGCGCGTCCGAGGTCCCCGCCCTGGGCGCGGGGCTGGACTTCGCCGTCCTGGTGCAATCGTCCCCGCCGAGCTCGGCGGAGGCGCAGCCCGCGGAGCGACGCGCGGGACCGGCGCGCGGAGATCGGACGCGAGACCCGAGCTTCGAGGCGAGCTGAGCGAGCGCCTGGCGAAGGTGGATCCCGCCAAGTGAAGCCCGTTCGCTGCGGCGAAGCCCTGCCCCGCGCTCCCGCAGCCAAGTCAAGGGCCCGCTCAACGGCGGAGGTCCTCCATTGCTGCTCCGCACGTCCGGCGGAAACATCAGCGTCGAGGAACGTTAGGCCCCTAGGGTCCTGGGGAGATAAACGGGCTAGCTCCGCTTCTCGAGATGGCCGAGGACCATCTGGACGAGCTCGCGGCGGTTGATCGGCTTGGTGGCGAAGTCCGTGCAGCCCGCGTCCAGGCAGCGCTGGCGATCGCCGGCCATTGCGTGGGCGGTCAACGCGATGATCGGCAGCTCGTAGCCGCTCTCGCGTAGGCGGCGACTGGCCTCGTATCCGTCCATCACGGGCATCTGCATGTCCATGAGGATCAAGTCGAAGGATTCGCCCGCCTCTTGGGCGGCCAGCGCGTGATCCACTCCCACCGCCCCGTTCTCCGCGTGACTCACATCGAATCCCGACTTCGCAAGCGTGAAGGAGATGAGGCGACGGTTGTCCTCGCCATCTTCGACGAGCAGGATCCGGGCGGCGGGACCCGTGTCCCGGGTCCTTTCCAGAAAGGCTCGCGTCGAGTCATCCTCGTCGGGGAGGACCTCGCAAGCGGCTGCGAGCTTGGACGGTTCGCGCAGCATCTCGACGCCGTCGAGGGAGCCGACCCCGATGGTGAGCTCGAAGCGGCTTCCGGAGCCCTCCGTGCTGTCGACTTCGAGGTCTCCTCCCAGCAAGCGCGCGAGCTGGCGAGAAATCGTGAGTCCGAGCCCGCTTCCACCGAACTTGCGGGTCATCGACGTGTCGCCCTGTGAGAACGCGTCGAAGATCGTCGCGCGTGCGGTCGGGGAGATACCGACACCCGTATCGATGACGCTGATGCGCAAGGCCACGGGCTGTTTGGGAGGTTGGACCAGCTCGACCCGGAGCTTGACGGATCCGCGCTCGGTGAATTTGATCGCGTTTCCCACCGTGTGAATCAGGATCTGCCTCAGCCGAACGGGATCCGTGCGGATCTCGCGCGGAATCGGCCCGAGGTATTCGATGTCGAAGGTGAGCCCCTTTGCTTCGGCGGTCCCGCGCATGACGGATTCGATCTCCGCGATGATCTCCACCGGAGAGCTGGCTGCACGCTGGATGTCGATCTCTCCCGACTCGATTCTCGACAGATCCAGGATGTCGCTCAGCACCTGCATCAGGTGTGTCGCGTTCCGTTTGAGCGTGTGCAGGCGCTCGACCCGACTGGCAGGGGCCCGGGAGAGGTCTCCCTCTTCGATCAACAAGTCCGCAAAACCGAGGATCGCCGTCATCGGAGTTCGCAGCTCGTGGCTCATGTTCGCCAGGAACTGCGCCTTTGCCTTGGCGGCAGAGGCGGCGTTGCGGGTGGCGTCCATCAGATCTTCGAGGGATCTCCTCGACGTAGAGATGGTCGAGCGCAGTACTCTCGAGATGGCGGCCGAGTCTCTTCTGGTTTGCTCCAGATCCCGAGACAGGACATCGACCTGCGAGCGAAGGTTTACGACCTCCTCGTGGAGTTCCTGTCTCGACTTCTGGTCGTCGCCGTCTCTTGACACTTCTGGTCTTTGGCAGCCTCGCCTACCTGCAGATCGGATCCAGCCTCTGTGCACATGAGGAATGCCCGCGCGATCAGTCCGAGGTGTCGCTTTGAGAACAGCGGTGGGACGTTAACGGGTGCCCTCCTGTAGTAGAATCCGGCCCGGAGGTGCCGCATGGAAGTTCCCCTGCTCATCGACGAGTTTCTTCGCCGTCCGGCACGGCTGTACCCCGACAAGCTCGCGATCGTGGACGGCGACAAGCGCTTCAGCTACCGCGATTACCAGCTGCGAGCAAACCGACTTTCGCACGCGCTGCTGCGCCTCGGGATCCGCGCTGGTGACAGGGTCTGCATTCTGAGCCCGAACTCGCACTTCTTTCTGGAGAGCTTCTTCGCAACGAGTCAGATCGGGGCGATTCTCGTGCCGTTGAACTATCGATTGGCGCCGACAGATCACGAGTACATCCTCAACCACTCGGGGGTCAAAGCGATTCTCGTGGACTACGATCACGTGGGCGTCGTCGAAGAAATCCGCGACAAGCTCCAGACAGTGGAGAAGTGGATCGCCGCTCAGGATTCCGAAGAGCCGCCGGATGGCTGGCTCGACTGGGAGACGCTGATCGCGGATGCACCTGACGACTTTCCGCCCGAGTTGGAGCGTGGAGAGAACGACC
>JAUXJB010000262.1 GCA_030624945.1 Deltaproteobacteria bacterium
CGCCATGAACTTCCCCAATCAGCTACGACAAGAGTTGGCCGACCGGCGGCTCGCCCGCCACCCGTTCTACACAGCCTGGACGGAGGGCGCACTCCAGTGGGAGCAGCTGCAGCACTATGCGGAGCAGTACTTCCACCACGTGAACGCATTCCCGCGCTACGTCAGCGCCACGCACTCCCGGTGCGAGGACATCCGCGCCCGGCAGGTCCTGCTCGAGAACCTGCGGGATGAGGAGGAGGGCGCGCAGCACCACCCCGAGCTCTGGCTTCGCTTCGCGGAGGGGCTGGGCTGTAGCCGGGAGTCGCTGCGTGCGTCGAAGCCCCGGCCCGAGACGGCCGCCCTGGTCGAGACCTTCTTCGAGCAGGCCTACGACGGCTACGCGACGGGACTCGGGTCGCTCTTCGCCTACGAGGACCAGGTACCCGAGGTGGCGGAGCTCAAGATCGAGGCCCTGTCGCGCTTCTACGACGTGCAGGACGATCGCACGCTGGAGTTCTTCCGTGTCCACGAGAGCGCGGACAAGGTCCACGCGGCCGCGGTGGCGGAGCTGCTGGAGGCCCTGCCCCCCGCGGAGCGCGAGCGGGCTTCGGGTGCGGCGCAGGCGGCCGCGACCGCACTCTGGCGGTTCCTGGACTCCCAGGACGAAGCATCGCCGCGCAGCAGCTGAGATCGGGAGCGACCACCGACGGGGTGCGTGGGCCTCAGCCGGCGGGCTCTTTCCCGTGGGTGTCGGCCCAGAACCTTCCCCACTGCTCCAGGAAGTCCGAGCTCGACCACTCCTTCGCGAGTCCGACGCCGGCCTCGATGCGAATCCCGTACTCCTGACAGACCCCCCACTCGGGGATGTTCCGCAGGTCGGTCCGGTCTCCGCCCTTGGTGAACACATCGGGGCGGATGCGTTTCAACGCCTCGCAGACCGTGGGATCGTCCTCGATCTCGAACGGCACGACGTAGTCGACGCCTCGGATGCAGGCCACGATCCGGCAACGCGTGGCGACATCCTGGAACGGCCGCCCTTTCTTGTCGGCGAGGAAGCGATCGCCGTTGACGATGACCACGAGCGTCTCGCCGAACTTCTTGGACTCGACGATACAGCTCGCGTGTCCCGGGTGGAGGGGATCGAAGCCGCCCGACGTGCAGACGACCGTCCCGAGCTCGTCCCGGATCTTCTCGAACTCCGAGAGTTCCAGGATTCGGGCGTAGGCGCCGCTATCCGGCTTCAAGCGCCATCTCCGGTAGCGGGCGAGCGAAGTCCTCCACGGCTTGCCAGACGCGCAGGATATTCTCCGAACAGATCCTCGCGATCTGCTGCGAGTCGTAGCCGCGCTCGAGCAGGACCCGAATCAGGTTCGGGTATTGCGAGACGTCGGCCAGATCCTTTGGCAGCGCATCGCCGACACCGTCGAAGTCCGAGCCCAGCCCCACGTGATCGATGCCGACCAGCTCGATCACGTGCTCGATGTGATCGGCCACTCGCTCGACGCTGGTGACGGGCAACGGGTGCTCTGCGTAGAACCGGGCGACGACGGCCCGGGCCTCGGGAGAAGTCCTCTCGAGTTTCTGCTCCTCGAGCAGGGTCCGCAGCTCCTCACGCCGTTTTTCGCGCGACCTGCGCACCGCTTCGTCGACGAAGTAGGAGCCGAAATTGATCTGGATCACACCTCCCTTTTGCGCGAGCGCTGTGATCATCTCGTCGCTCATGTTGCGCTCCCAGCCCGGAGTGAAGTGCCGGCAAGAGGAGTGCGAGGCGATGACCGGGGTCTCGCTGAGCTCGAGCACGTCCCAGAACGCTTCGTCCGAGACGTGGGAGACGTCGATCATGATGCCGACGCGGTTCATCTCCTTCACGACCTCTCGACCGAACGCGCTCAAGCCACCGTGGGTGTGTGAATCGTCGAAGGAGGAGTCGGAGATGTGGTTGTCCCTCGAGTGGGTGAGGGTGATGTAGCGGATTCCGCGCCCGTGGAAGTGGGCGACGTTCTCGATCTGACCCTCGAGGGGCGTGCCGTTCTCCATGCCCATCGCGAGCGAGATTCGCCCTGCGGCCTTGTTCTGCCGCACGGTCTCGGGACTCCCGGCCTGCGCGAACTTGTCCGGGGAGCGCTCGATCAGATCCTCGACCAGGTCGATGAGCTCTTCGGCCAGGGCCTTCCCGCCGCCTTCTTCCTCGTAACGCGCGGGGATGAAGATCGACATGAAGGCCGCGTCGAGGCCGCCCGCTGTGGCGCGCACGTAGTCGAAGTCTCCCTTCTCCGTTCTTACGGAGATGTCCTCCGTGAGCGATCCGTCCTTGGCTCGCCCGCCGTGGAGGCGCATCGGCAAGTCGATGTGGCCGTCCAGAATCAGGTGCTCGCGGGCCAGATCTTCCGCTGTCTCGCTCGCGAGGGGGCTGGCGTCGCCTCTCGGTGCAGGGTCCCCACAACCGAGGGCGAACAACAGGGTGATGGCGGCTGCGCAGCGCATCCCCCGACGTTTGCACAGCTGTGGCACTCTCTTCAAGCCGGGAGCTGCCGACGCGCCCAAATCCGGTCGGCCGAACGCAGCTGGTAGAATGCACGGGCCCGGCGATCTGGCGGCGGCCGGCCGGGCCGGCGCGGGCCCGA
>JAUXJB010000247.1 GCA_030624945.1 Deltaproteobacteria bacterium
CGCCTGCTCCGGCATCAACGAGAGCTCCAGAGGCAGAACGAGAAGCTGGAGGTGCTCTCGATCACCGACGAGCTCACCCGCGTGTACAACCACCGCTACTTCGTGGAGCAGCTTCCCGTCGAGATCAAGCGAGCGCGCCGCTCGAATTGCGTGCTGGCGCTCGTGATGATCGACATCGACGACTTCAAGCGACTGAACGATACCTTCGGTCACGCAGCCGGCGACGAGGTGCTGCGGGGCGTGTCGGAGGTGATGTTCGATCAGATTCGGGGCACCGATGTGCTCGCCCGCTACGGGGGCGAGGAGTTCGCGCTCCTCACCATACAGCAAAACCTCGAGGGCGCGGTCGTGATCGCCGAGAAGGTACGCTCTGCGGTCGCCGCTCTGCCGGTCACCGTCGACACCACGAGCGGCACGCAAGAGGTCCGGGTCACGATCTCCGTAGGCGTGGCCGCCTACAAGGGCGACCCCAAGCGCCTCTTCATCGAGGCCGACCGGGCGCTCTACGCCGCGAAGTCGGCCGGCAAGGACTGCGTCGTCCTGGACGAGGAGTGCTGAGCGGGGCTCTCAGTCCTGTTCGGATAGCAGCGAGGCGTGGATCCAGCCGACTTTGCCCGACGGCGTTCGAACGCGGATCCAGCGCCCGCCGTTCTGGCCGGCCACCACCGGTGTCTGACGCGACAGGACTTCCAGGACGTCGGAACGCGCGGAGGGCTCCGAGCGCAGGTTGGCCTTCTGCCCGTTCACGTAGCGCACCTTGTCGGACTTCTTGAAGGCCTCGACTTCCTGGGTCAGGGTCGAGGCGATGCGGCGCGCCCGCGATGAGAAGAATATGGCGGATCCGAAGTGTTCTGCCTCGACATGGCGGTCTGCCTCTGCGAGCTTCTCGCGCGCCTCCTGCACCGCCTCTTTGCGCCAGGGAGCGACAGCGGCGGCGCGCTCGACCATGATGCGAGCGTCCGCGACCGTGGAGACCGCCTCCGCTCGGGTGTGAATTCCCTTGAGCCCCGACTCGAGCGCGATCAGGGCTTCTTCCGCCTCGTGAATGTCGATGTGCAAGCGGTTCACGTCGCGCTGGAGGCGTTCTGTTCGCTGGCGCGAGCGATCCAGCTCGAGGCGCAACGCGGCGTCGCGCTGCGCGCAGCCGAGCGTCATGGATGAGCTGATCACGACCAGAGCGATGGCGCCCATCCAGACCTTCATACCGACATTATCGTCGCAGGCGGAGGCGGCCTTGAGCTGCCGGACGCCTCGTTGATCTCCCACCCCCGGTCGGCAGCCCGTTCGGGGCGTGGCACTCAAGTGCGTGAATTGGCAAGCCGATCTTCGGATTACTCGGAGGTGGAAGAGGCTTCGATGAGCGACACGAGCACGCGGAAGATCCAGCGTCCAGGCGGCAACGGACCCGATTCGGCCTTTCTGGCCAACGTTCGGGTCACCATCGTCCAGATTTCCGGCGGGGCCGCCGGAAGCGAGCACGAGCTCACCCAAAAGCGTGTCACGCTGGGTCGCGACGACAGCGCGGACCTCACGTTCGACGACTCCGCCATGTCGCGCGAGCACGCGGCGCTGGAGCTCGGGGACGAGGGGTTCCGTCTGCTCGACCTCGGCAGTACGAATGGCGTGCTCGTGAACGGGGCTTCTGTCTCGGCGGCCGATCTCAAGCACGGTGATCGCTTCCAACTCGGCGATCACATGTTCCAGTACGTGCTCGAGGAGAGGCAACGCACGCCGCCCGAATTCAAAGTCCCCTAGTGGCCAAGTCCACACCCAAGACGCTCGGGAACTACGCCGTCGAGGGAGAGATCGGGCGCGGAGGAATGGGCGTCGTGATGCTCGGGCGCCAGAAGGGACTCGAGCGCGCGGCCGTTCTCAAGAAGCTCCGAGACGACCTCGCCAGCGGCCCCGAGTTCGTGGAGCGCTTCCGCCGCGAGGCTCGCGCGGCGGCAGAGGTTCATCACCAGAACGTGGTGGCCGTCTACGATTGCTTCTCCCACCGTGGCGACCAGTACATCGCCCAGGAGTACGTCGACGGGATCGATCTGCGCGGCGCGCTCGAGAAGGCCCGTTGCGTACCGCCGGAGATCGCGGCCCGCATCGCGGTCGAGATCATCCGCGGACTCGAAGCCATTCACCTGAGCGGCACGGTTCACCGCGATCTCAAGCCCGCGAACATCCTGCTCGGGCGTCTGGGTGAGGTGAAGATCGCGGACTTCGGGATCGCTCTCGACCCGAGCGAGCCGAAGCTGACCCAGCCCGGAATCATGATCGGCACGCCGCCCTACATGCCCCCCGAACAGATGCTCGGGGCGCGCGTCGATCATCGGGGCGACCTCTTCTCGTTTGGAATTCTCTGCTACGAGATGGTGGCGGGGACCCCGCCCTATCCGGGTCCACAGGACGACGAGGCGGAGACGCTTCTGGGTCGCATGGAGAAGGAGCGCTACCGACCGCTACGCAAGCGCGTGCCCGGCGCACCGCGCTACTACGCCCGCCTGGTGCGCACGTGCCTGCGCCCGCGACCGAACCAGCGCGGTGGCTCGGCCGCTGAGATACGCCGGAAGCTCGAGCGGAAGATCCTGTATTCGTCCTCGGCCGATTGTCGGGGCGAGATCGCGGCCTGGCTCTGGGAAGAAGACATCCTGGCGGAGCCCCTCGATTCCGGTGTCTCGACGGCAGTCTCGCACGCCCGTGTCCGGCGTCGCGTGTGGCTCTCGCGCGCCGCCGTCGCGGCCACCGTCGTGGCCGTCGCGATCTCGACCTTCCTGGTGGTGCGGGCCACACCGCGGGTGGAGCCGCCCTGGTACATGCGCTTGTTGCCGCCCGCGATCTCCGGAGTTCCGGTTCCGCCGCCGTACGCCCC
>JAUXJB010000290.1 GCA_030624945.1 Deltaproteobacteria bacterium
CCGAGCCGGACGTCGAATTGGAAGCCGAGGGAGCGGAACGCCCGCCGCGGTGATCGGCGTGAGGTCGCGCGCTCTCCTGGTCGCGGTCCCGCTGCTTCTCGCGCCGGCTCAGCTTCTTGCCCAGGCGCCTCCCGAGCGGGAGCTGGCCAAGCTCTCCTTCGAGGGGAACGAAGCGTTCTCCGACAAGGAGCTCGCGGCTGCCATCATCAACGCGGCCACGACGTGCAAGACCTTCCTTTTCGTGGCGCCCATCCCGCTCTGTCCGTTCACGGACTGGGGGATCGCGCACAACCGGCGGAACCTCAATTCGAAGGAGCTTCCGCTCGACATGCTCCGGCTGCGCGTCTTCTACCGGCAGCGGGGTTACCGTCAGGTGGTCGTGGACACCCTCGTCGAGAGCAGCGACGAGGACGCGAAGGTCCGGGTCACCTTCATGATCGATGAGGGAGCCCCCACGCGCATCAGATCACTCACTTTCGAGGGTCTGTCCGGACTCCCCGACACTGTCAGGCTCCTGGAGGGATTCCCGCTCGAGGAGAGTGATCCGTTCGACGTCCTCCAGCTCCAGCGCGGCAAGCAGGACATCGAGAACCGCTTGCTCAACATCGGGTTCGTCGGCGCGGCCGTGCTGTCCGAGTACTTCATCCCGCGGACGGAGCTGGAAGCCGATGTGACGATCACCGTGATGGCCGGGGACCGCGCGCGCATCGGCTCGATATCGATCCAGGGGACGGAGAAGGTGGAGGAGGCGCTTGCCCGCCAGTTCCTCGCCTTCCGCACCGGCGAGTACTACAGCGAGCAGAAGATCCGCGATAGCCAGCTCAGCTTGCTCGATGTGGCGGCCTTCCGCTTCGCCAGCATAGAGGCGACCCAGCGGGAGGATGTCGATACCCTCGTGGACGTTACGGTGACGGTGACCGAGGCCAACCTGAACGCCTTCCGCACGGGCGCCGGACTCAGCACGACGGAGTGCGGGGTCCTCGAGGGAGATTTCTCACACCGCAACTTCCTGGGCGAGGGACGGTTGCTCACGCTCGCCGGCCGCGTGGGCAACATCGGGGCGGAGGCGCTCAACGGGAGCTTCCCCTGCAGCGATGTCGGCGACGACCCCGTCTTTCAGCAGTTCACCTGGCGGGCCAGCGCGGATTTCGATCAGCCGTACTTCATCTCCGAGAAGAACCGGCTCCTGGGGGAGGTCTTCTTCGAGCGCGAGAGCGTTCCGAACATCTTCGTGAGCACGAGCGTGGGTGTCGCGATCGGCGTCAATCGGCGGATCAATCCCCGGCTCTCGGCCACGTACTCATACCGGCCCCAGCTGACGTCCTTCGATCCGAAGTCCACGGACATCTTCTTCTGCGCCAGCTTCGGGATCTGCGATCCCGACGACATCGAGGTCCTCACCGAGCCGCGCTGGCTCTCCCCTATCGTCGCGACGTTCGTCTACGATCGAACCAATGCCACATTCAACCCGACCGCCGGCTACCGGGTCACGCCGCAGGCGGAGTTCGCGGCTTCCTTCACGGGCTCCGAGTATCGCTACGTGCGTTTCGCGCTCGATCTCGCCGCCTTCCAGCAGCTGAGCCCGCAGTGGGTGTTCGCCTTCCATCTGAGGGGCGGCGTCGTCGAGCCCTCCCAGAGCATCGCCTTCGGGTCGGACGGAGAGGCGACGAGCGACGAGATCGTGAATCCGGCCAAGAGGTTCTACGGCGGAGGGGCGAACAGCGTGAGAGGGTTCCGGCAGAATCTCCTGGGGCCCACGGTGCTCGTGATGGACTCGACCACCCAGTGCGCGGACAGCGCGCTCCAGCAGTGCGCGATCGCCCTGGCGGACACGGCGGCCAACGACTTCGA
>JAUXJB010000294.1 GCA_030624945.1 Deltaproteobacteria bacterium
CTGCAGGGAATCCTCGCGGCACTCTACGTGCGCGAGCGCACCGGGCGTGGACAGCGCATAGACGCCTCGCTCGTCCAGGGCATGAACGCCTACGATCCCTGGAACTGGTTCCTCTACCTGGCGGCGGAGAAGTATCCCGAGGCCTTCCAGACGGCGCCGCCGTCGTCCGGCCGAGGCGTTCCCAACCAGAGCTTCGCCTTCCGGTTGCTGGTCTGCCTTACCCGAGACGGGCACTGGCTGCAGTTCTCGCAGACCTCACCGCACCTGTTCCGGGACTTCATGGAGGCATTGGGGCTCGACTGGATGTGGGACGACCCCGAGTGGAGCAGCGCGCCCGAGTTCGAGGAAGAGGAGAAGCGCGAGCGCTTCTGGGAGCAGATGCTCGAGGCGGCCCGGCGCAAGACCCTCGCGGAGTGGCAACAGATCTTCGACGAGCAGCCCAATGTCTGGGCCGAGGTCTACCGCAGCACGCGAGAGCTCCTCGACCACCCCCAGATGCTCCACAACGGCCACGTGATCGAGGTCGAGGATCCGCGCGTCGGGCGCACCAGCCAGCTCGCACCGATGGTGCGCATGTCGGAGACTCCCGGAGCCGTGCGCGCACCCGCACCGGATGCGGGCCAGCACACCGAGGAGATCCTATGCGCCCTCGAGGCCGGTGACCTGCAACCGACGCCGGGCTCTCGCAGAGAGCCGCTGCCCGAGCGTCCGCTCGAGGGCGTCACCATCCTCGAATTCGGCCTGTTCTACGCGGCCCCCTTCGGACCCGCGCTGCTGGCCGATCTCGGCGCGCGGGTGATCAAGATCGAGTCGCTCGCCGGCGAGCCCATGCGGCAGCTCCTGCCGTTTCCCGAGGCGGGAGCCGTCAAGACGCTGCAGGGCAAGGAGAGCGTGGCGGTGGACCTCGCGCGGCCCGAGGGGCGCGAGATCGTGCACCGCATTGCGCGCAAGGCGGACATGGTGATGATGAGCTACCGCGCTGGCGTGGCCGAGAAGCACGGCGTCGACTACGCCACGTTGCGAGAGCTGAATCCCGATCTGGTCTACCTGAACGCCCCCGGCTACGGGGTCGACGGTCCGTGCGGCCACAAGCCCGCTTACGCCCCGACGATCGGCGCCGCTGTCGGTGCCGGCCTGCTGCAGGTGGGACCCTCGCTCCCGCACAGCCCGGACATCTCCCTCGAGGAGATCAAGCCGGCCTCGCTGCGACTCGGCTCGGCGGCCCAGGGCCCGGGGAACCCGGACGGCTGCTCGGCGCTCGGCGTCGCGACCGCGCTGCTCCTGGGACTGATCGCACGGGAGCGCACGGGCGTGGGCCAGGAGATGTTGACGTCGATGTTGTGTACCTCGGGGTACGCCCTCTCGGAGGACTGCATCGAGTACGCGGGCCGGGCGCCGCGGCCCTTGCCGGACCCGCTGCTCTACGGGCTCTCGGCCCTGTACCGGCTCTACGAGACCGCGCAGGGCTGGATCTTTCTCGCGGCTCCTCGAGAACGCGAGTGGCGGGACCTGTGCCGGGCACTCGCCCCGTGGACCGATCTGGCCCCGGATGCGCGCTTCGCTACCGCCGCCAAGCGACTCGAGAACGACGCCCTGCTCGCGGAAACTCTCTCCGCCGTCTTCCGCAAGCGGCCCGCGACCGAGTGGGAGCGCGACATGGTCGCGGCAGACGTCGGCTGCGCCGAGCTCGCGAGCCGCGGATTGACCGAGAACGTGTTGAGCGGTCCGATCA
>JAUXJB010000031.1 GCA_030624945.1 Deltaproteobacteria bacterium
GGGGTACGTCCAGGAGCATGCACAGGCTGCCCAGGAATGGGAACGCGCAATGCCGTCGTCGACCCCGATTATTCATGTCCGGAGGGTCTCCACGAGGATCGCCGTGAACAGGATCGCGAGGTACGCGATCGAGACGACGAACACGCGACGATCCCCGGCGTCGTTCGCGCGGCGCATCGCGTGGAGAATCGAGGCGACGAATGCAGCCCCACCCACGAGTGCCACGCCGGCGTACAGCGAGCCCAGGGCACCCGCGAGCCAGGGAATGAGCGTCACCGGGATCAGTGCGAGCGCCCAGCCGAGCATCTGCCGGCGTGTGGCGCGGTCACCGGACACTGCCGGTAGCGTGGGGAATCCGGCCGCTGCGTACTCACGGCTGCGGTAGAGGGCAATCGCCCAGAAGTGCGGCGGCTGCCACACGAAGACGATCGCGAAGAGCGCGACTCCCCAGATCCCGATCCGACCGTCGCTGGCGGCGTCCGCGATCAGCGGGGCGATCGCTCCCGAGATGCCGCCGACGACCACGGCCTGAGGTGTGCGCGGCTTGAGCCAGGCCGTGTAGACGATGATGTAGTGCGCCAGTGCCAGGGCTCCAATCAGGGCCGGAAGGGGGCCCCCGACGGCAAACAGCGCGAGCAGGCCGGCCGCAGAGACGGCGAGCCCGAACGCCAGGGCGCGCGTCGGCGAGAGACGTCCAGCGGGCAGGGGGCGGTCGCGCGTCCGGATCATGTATGCGTCGCGCCCCCGCTCGTACCACGCGTTGAGAGCGCCGCATCCTCCGCCGACGAGTGCCGTGCCGAGCAGCACGCCAGCGACTGTGATCGGGTCGGGCCAGCCGCTGCCGAGCGCGAGTGCGGGCGGCGCCGTCAGCAGGACCAGGAGCAGGATCCTGGGGCGAGTCAGCGCCACGTAGTCCAGCAGAACGGACCGGTCCCGCACCCTGGGCACGCCGCCGAGCCAGCTCGGAGCTGGAGCTCGCCAGTACATCAGTGCACCTCGAAGCCGGCCACGCGGTCGAACGTGATCACGCGCCTCGCCTCTTCGACGAGGCTGATCTGCTTCTCCAGGACGTAGGTCCACTCGTCGGGATCGGCGCTGTCGCCGATCTCGACGGTGACCCTGTGCTCGCCAGGTGGGACGGGAATGCGTTCCACGGCCACGCTGTTCCCGTCGCTCCAGATGCCCGAGGGCGGGTAGGCGGCTTCGAGCAGGAGCTCGCCGTCCAGCTGGACGCGCATCCGGACGGAAGCGCGCGTCCGGTCGCAGATCTGCTCCCTGCGCATGTGTCGCGGCCGGCTCGCCTGCTCTTCCTCCGTGAGCTCGCGGCAGTTCTCGCTCGCCTGCCCCGGGTGCTTGAACGCGACCACCAGCTCCGAGCCCGAAAAGGCGGGCGTGGCGTAGACGAGGTCGCTGCCTGCACCCAGCACGGCCGCGACGAGTACCGCGAGCGCGACCGATGCGATGCCGGCTAGAGAGGCGGGGGGACGCGCGGAGCTGTCGGAGGCCGAGCCTCCGGCACGCGCCGTCATCAGGAGCCTTGTCTTCTGGGTCCGGTCGAGCGCAAGCACTTCTATGCGGCCGCGGTCGACCTTGTCGGCGCGCAGCATCGGGAGACGTTCGCCGTCCAGGCGCTGGCGGAGCCAGCGGTCACCCTCGCGGTAATGACACTCCCCCTCTGCGCACGTCACGATGAGCGCGCGGTCGGCGCCGCGCCGCAGCACACGCTCCACGGTGAGCGGGTGCACCCAGCCGGCGCAGGAGACCTTGAGAACCCGGTGGCCGGGGAGCTCCGCACTGAGGCCGGTGTCCGGGTCGATCGAGAGGTTGGCCCCCGCCGAGTGCGCGCAGACGAAGGCAACGCTGCGCGGCTCCCCGTGGGCGACGTCCTCCTTGACCCATGCGTCGAGCTGCTCACGCTGCTCGGGGACCGAGAGCCACGGAATGTCCACCGCCACGGGGTCGCACGACCCCGCGCAGATGCCGCAGGCCACACAGCGCGCCGCATCGACCTCGGCCAGGAGCGCGTACCTCGCGTTCTCCTCGGTTCGCGGCACCAGCGAGATCGCAGCGTAGGGACAGTCCGCGACACACAGCTCACAGGCATTGCAGCGGGCCGGGTCGATGCGGGCCTGCAGCGAGGCTCCACGACCCAGCCACCACGGGATTCCGAGGACGACCGCCCCGCTGCTCAACAACAGCAACCACAGAGCACCGCCGCTCAGCCGATCCGTGAGCGCCTGGGGCAGGAGATACCACCAGTCCATGCTGAACGACGTCCAGCGAGCCGCCATGCGCGCCGGCTCCGCGCTCATGGCGGGGTAGACGATGCTCAGCAGCAGAAGGGATCCCACCACCCAGACGGTCACCGGCACGCTCGTGAGATAGCGAGGCCGCGAGAGGCGCGTATTGTGGAGCCACAGCAGGAACACCAGCGCGAGCGGGAGGAGCATGTGCACGAAGAAGACCACGAAGAAGAGCAGCGAGTTGACGCTCCCATCCGTCAGGAACGAGCGTCCCATCTGGTCGATGAAGATCGGAACGGCATCCAGCACGACGGCGGTTCCCACGGCGACGTGTTGCGCGCGCGCGTCCCACACGAGCCAGTAGCCCGTCCAGCCGACGAACCAGAGCACGCCCAGCGAGACAGCTCCGGTCACCCAGGCCAGCCAGCGCGCACCGCCAAAGCGGCCTCCCAGGAACATCCGCAGGGCGTGCACGAGCGCGAAGAACATGCAGGCGTCCGAGCTGTAGCGATGCAGCGAGCGCAGAAGACCCGCGGTCCAGGGAGCGCTCGACATGAGCGCGACCGACTCGTATGCGTGATGGACGCTGGGTCGGTACCAGATCAGCAGCAGCACGCCGGTCAGCGTGGCGATGGCAAACGACGTGATGGCGATGGCGCCCGTGTGGAGGAACGGGTTGAGCGACTCGGGCAGGACGCGCCCGACCGCGCGGTCGAAGTACAGGAACCCCTTCTCGAGCCAGGTGAGGGCGGGGCCGCCGCGAACTCCGTCCGTGGCTCTCGGATCTGTCAGTGAGCCTGCAGTCACTCCCGCTCCTCACTGCTGTCGCTGGTGCGGAGCGGCGATCACGACCGATGGGCCTCGCCGAGTAGAACGCGCAGCGCCGACGCCAGCCAGCGCTCCTGTAGCTCGCCCAGAGTCAGGCGGTAGGCGATCTTCCCGTCTCGATCGATCAGCACGAAGAGATTGGCGTGATCGATCACTCCGGTCTCCGGGTCTCGGCTGCGCGACAGACCGATCGCGTCGAGCACGTGGTCCACCTCGACCGGGGATCCGGTCACCAGGTTGTAGACGGGGGCGCTCAGCCCGTGGCGGTCTGCGAGCTCCGCCAGCACCTCGCGCGAGTCGTACCCTGGATCCATCGTCACGGCGACCAGCCTGAGGTCGTCGCGCTCGGCCGGGCTGAGCTCCTCGATCACGCGGCGCGCCTGGGCGAGGATCAGCGGGCAGGCATGCGGACAGGAGGCGTACACGCCAGTGAGCACCACGACGCGGCCGCGCTGCTCTTCCAGGTCGAATCGCTCGCCGACCTGGTTCACGAGCCGGAGCTCGGGTGCGCGTTGGGCGGTGCGAAGTGCCTCAGCCGGAAAGGGAAGCTCGCCCCGGGAGGAGCTCGCGTCGATCGTCGCAAGCCCGCCTGCGGAAGCGACGACGACCAGGCCCGCAGCCAGCATGTAGCGCAGCAGTGCGCGCGGCCGCGCGATCAGGGCCCGGAGCGGCTCCCACCAGACAAGGGTCAAGAGCCCGGCCATCAAGAGCGGCGGGCCGATCACTCCGATCGCGTACATCCACTCGACGCGCCCCGTCGCCGGGTCGTAGCGGAAGCACCAGATCCGGAACTCCTCGGCGAAGGCACCGAGACCCGCGGGAGCGGGAGGCGCGATGAGCAATCCGATGAGCAGCAGCTCGTAGCCGGCGATCAGCGTGAGCGCGAACGCCGGGAATCCGCCGCCGGCCATGAAGCGATAGACCGCTCCGAGCCCGGGAGTGTCGCCTTGCACTACGCCTTCTCCTTCTCTACCGCACCTGCCAGACGTCGGACAGCCACAGCCAGTTGGCGAAGTAGTAGACCACGAAGACCAGCAGGAAGATCAGCACGAGGGTCATGGTTCCCGGGGTCCCGAGCTGTCCGCTGTCGGGCTCGGAGGTCGACGCCGCGACAGGGGGTTCCGTGTGCCACGCCTCCATGGGCCGTCCCGCGTTCGACTTGCCGAAAAAGACCGCCGCGACGACGAGTCCGACGAAGAGAAGTAGCCCCGCGACCGCGATGATCGCACCGATGCCCATCAGACCGAGCATGACGTGTGCACCGGAGTCGAAGCCAGCGGAGAGCTGCGCCCCGGTGAACTCTACGTCCCAGTGACGGCGCGGTACCCCGAAGGAGCCGGCGAAGGACATCGCGATGGCCATGAACGAGATCCCCCCGCCGAACAGCCACGGCTGGATGCGGCAGAGGGCCCGAGCGTAGAACTCCCGTTGGAAGATGAGCGGCACCAGGTAGTAGGTGAGCGCCATGAACGCGAGTGCGGTTCCGCCGACCACCGTCACGTGGAAGTGCCCGGGGATGCGCAGCGTGTTGTGCGCCATGATGTTGATCTGCTGGGTGCCGAGCACGACGCCCGTGATGCCGCCGCCGAAGCCAAAGATGACCAGGGACAGGAAGAAGCCCGAGAAGCCGGGATTCGACCAGGGCGCCGCGATGAGCCAGCCGAACAGACCGCGGGTGTGGCCCTTGCTCCGCATCGCGACCTCGATCGAGGCCGGCACGGTGAAGCCATGGACCATCGACGCCAGCACGGCCAGGTACATGGCGTAGCCGCTGTTCCAGATCTTCCAGGCTGCACCAACGCCCGGGTCGACCAGGTGGTGATGGGCCGAGGCCAGGTTGATGAACAGGATGTAGAGCACGAACGCGCCGCGGCAGACGGCCTCGCTGAGCGGCTTCGCGCCCGTCGTGATCGTCGCGAGCAGGTACCAGACCGCGACCATGGCGCAGACGTTGACCTGCTGGGACATGTGCCCGAGACCCCACCAGGCGATGCGGTACCAGGCCGGATCGATTGACCCGATTAGCCCAAGAGACCAGAGCCAGGTCGGAACGAGTGCAATGGCGCCGTGCAGGAGCGCTCCCACCGCGATGATGGCGGCGGCGGTGCCACCGAACGTGACCAGAGGCACCGACCCCTCGTAGGTGTGGTCTCGCATCGCGATGTACAGGGTTCCGAAGTAGTTGAAGACTCCGAGCAGGGTACCGACCGCCGTGATGATCAGGCCCAGGTAGAACGCTGGGTGGGCCTGGAGCGGGACGTAGGAGGTCATCAGCACGTCGCTCGTGCCGGCCAGGATCGTGACATTCACGATGACGGAACCGACCAGCATGAGCAGGAAGGCGATCCACGCGAGCTTTGCCGAGAAGAGGCGACTGTTGAGAAGGACGGGGCCGACGAAGTAGAGGATCGCGATCTCGAAGTTCAGGATCATCACGATCAACATGTCGAGGCCGTGCAGGGTCAGGATCCGGTAATACCACTCCGCGGGCAGCAGGTGCACGGCGGGCCAGCGTGTCAGGGCGAGCAGGATCGCCCCGATCCCCCCGATCAAGAGAAACACGATGGCGACGACGGCGTGCAGCTTGATGAAGCGCTGAGCCGTCAGGCAGACGGGCAGGCCGGTGGTGTCACAGCTCCGGACCTGGCCCGGTGCGTGGTTTCCGGTCGGCCGGCTGGGGATGTCCGAGTCGATGGTGGAAGTGGTCATGATTCGCTCCTACTCATCGACGAGGATGCGGCCGGTCATCAGGTGGTGCCCGATTCCGCAGAACTCGTTGCAGATGATGGTGAACTCCCCCGCACTCGTTGGAGTGAGCGTGAGCACGTGGTCGTAGCCCGGCAGGATCTGGAAGTTCATGTTGATTGGCTGCAACGAGAAGCCGTGCTGGAGATCGATCGAGGAGATATGGACCCGGTACGTCTGGCCCTTGCGAAGCTTCAGGATCGGATACCAGCTCCACATCTGCGCCTGTAAGTACGCGTCACTACCGGGGGGAGGCTCGACCACGGGGATCCCGTTCATGTCCCCGACCCGATGGGTTGCCACGAACTGCTGCACGCGCTGCGCGAAGGCTCCCGGCTGCACCCGGTACGACTCACCGGTGCTGTTCTGCTTGCCGTAGAAATGCCAGTACGGCATGGCGATGAACATGACCAGGCACCAGGTGAAGGCGAGGCCGATCCAGACCCGTTCGGCTCCATGAGGCGGCCTCAGCCAGTCGGCCTCGGGCGAGTAGATGCTCATGAGGATCTCCCCTACGGCAGTGTGGCCGGAGGGACCATCCAGAGCTCCAGCCAGCCCCAGAGCGTGTACGACACGAAGGGGATTGTGAACCCGAGTGCGAGCAGCAGCCAGGGGTTGTCCATGAGCCGCTGCAGCGGATGTTTGCTCTTTGCGCTGTCACGCTCCATAGCGATACCTCCGTGAGCCCCCGGAGAGCTCGATCTGTTGCCGTCGTTCGCGCTCGGTGCCCCGCCACCATGCACTACCGATGACGATGAGAAAGACGACTCCTCCCGCCACCGCGACGAGCCCGCCGATGCCCATCATCCCGAGTCCGATCGTCTCGGCGAGTCCACGCGTCGCCTGCTCGGCGCCGTAGATCTTGCGGCCCATTCCGTAGGCACCGGCGAGCGCGAAGCCGGCCGCGAACAGGGCCATTCCCGTGCCGTACAGCGCGGGCTGCCAGGCGGCGGCTCGCCGCAGAGCGGGCTGGCGTATCGAGAGCCCGAAGAGCGGAAGCAGCAGAAACGTGCCCGCCATGAACGCGACCGTCACCCCGCCCACCGAGGCGTGGTAGTGCGCGGGCACCATGGTATTCGAGCCGCGAATCGCGGCGCCGAGGCCGAACCCGAGCAGCGTGAGCGCGCCACTCGCGACGAAGGCCGAGATCCGTGGGTCCGCGAGCTCGCGCCGGCCGATCCGGCCCTCCCTCCAGGCGCGCGTAAGCGCGCTCCCGCACAGGATCAGGAAGATCGATACCACCGGGAACAGGCCCCACTGCATGAGTCGGGTGAACCCGACCCGGTAGGCCGCGGTCGACGGGCCCTGCAGAGCCAGGGCGAGCGAGAAGCTCCACGGGAGCAGGAGTGCTGCGAACAGCAGCACGGCCGTGCGGCCGCCCACCGGTGAGCTGCCCAGAGCGGAGCTCAGCAGCAGCAGCCAGACCGTCACCATCGCGATCACGCACACGAGCTGAAGTACGTGCCCTCCGCCCCAGACCAGCAGCTCGTGCTGGACCTCGGGCTCGAGCCCCGGCGTGAGGCGGAGCCAGGTCACGACGAACGTCAGCGCGGCCAGCAGGAGCGCGACCGCGACCGCGTAGAGGCCCGCGCGCGCGCTGTCGGGCATGGGGAACACGGCTTCTCGCGCACCCCCCCCCGGCAGCAGCCGTGGATCGAGGAAGCTCACCAGGACCCCCGCCGCGAAGAGCGCCTGACCCAGCCTGAACACGGGGTGGTCGATCGTCGGGATGTAGTTCGACAGGAGAGGACGGGCTGCGGGCACCCAGGCGCCCAGCAGGATCAGCGCGATGCCCGCCACTGCGAGCCCGACGGAGAGGCGTGCCGGCGTCCCCATCGGCCGTCGCCCGGGCAGCAGCGCCAGGAGGCCCGCGACGAAGGAGTAGAACCAGGCACCCAGCGCCAGGTTTACGTGGGCCACGAGGCAGCGCTTGAAGAAGAGCGGGTCCGTCACGAAGCGGTCGAAGGGAGGCATGCGCCCGATCACGACTGCCAGCGCGAAGACCCCCGCCAGCACCAGCACGCCGAGGGCGAGGCCGAGCCACTGGCGGGCAGCCCGAGCCTCGGGGGCCGGACTTCTGGGTTGGGACACAGCTTCCCCCATCGGAGCTCCTCCGTGGAACGAACTGGCGAGGAGGTCAATATAGATAAATATATCTATTTGTCTATATTCAGATCTGAGGTCGCTACAAGCACCGGACCAAGGCCAACAGGCGCGATCCGGCATTCATCAGAGACGAGGCGATGGAGAGCTTCCTGTCCCAGACCGCCGAATACGCCCTCCAGGCCACGGCCTGGCTGGCGTTGCTGTCGTCCGAGGAGCCCGTACCCGCGCGCTACCTGGTCGAGCGCAGCGGCGTTCCCGGCCACTACCTATCGAAGATCCTGCGGCGACTCGTGCTCGCCGGGATCCTGGAGTCGCAGAAAGGCAAGGCCGGCGGCTTCACGCTGGCGCGCCCGCCACACGCCATCTCGTTCAAGGACGTCCTGCTTGCCGTCGACGCATTCCCGGTCGCGGGGCGCTGCGCATTCGGCTGGGGCGAGTGCAATGATGCAATTCCCTGCCCACTGCACGTACCGTGGACAGCCATCAGCGAGGAGTTCCGCGACTGGGCTGCCGGGACGACATTCGCCGAGCTCGGCCCTCTGTCTCTCAGGACCAAGCGGTGAGGGCCCCTGTGGCATCAGATCTAACTCAATGCTGGCAGCGTGCCTTCTTTCCTCAGTCGAGCGGCAGCGGGTGGAAGCGACGCGGTGCCCGACGGCGTGTGTCTTGCGCATGTCCCCGCAGAGAGGAGGACCGAAGGGCATGAGGAAGGTGGATCTGACGACGCCCGTGGCGCAGTGCGTGATCGAGCGCCCGAGCCGGGCTCGCGTCTTCGAGCGGCTCGGTATCGACTACTGCTGCGGCGGGAACGAGCCTCTGGCGAGAGCGTGTGAGACGAAGGGGCTGGACCCGCGGATGGTCCTGGAGGCCATCGAGCGGGAGGATGCGAAGTCCCCGGCTGCGGAGGAGCGGGACTGGTCCCGGGCCACCCTGACCGAGCTTGCCGATCACATCGAGAACGTGCACCACAGCTATCTGCGCGAGGAGCTTCCCCGCCTAGCGAGTCTGATCGAGGAGGTGGTGAGGGCGCACGGCGAGAGACACGCCGAGCTTCTCGAGTGTCGCGACGTGTTCGACTCGCTTCGACACGAGCTCGAGGCCCATCTGTTCAAGGAAGAGCGGATCCTGTTCCCGATGATCCGCGATCTCGAGGCATCGGCGACGCTACCCGACTTCCACTGCGGAACCCTGCGCAACCCGATCCGCGTCATGGAGCACGAGCACGACGGCGCGGCACTTGCGCTGTCGCGACTGCGCGAGCTGACCGGCGACTACGCTCCTCCCGACGACGCCTGCAATACCTATCGAGCCGCCTTCACCGGGCTGGCCGAGCTCGAGGCCGACCTGCATCGGCACATCCATAAGGAGAACAACATCCTGTTTCCGAGAGCCGTCGCCGAGGAGTCGCCGAAGCCCCAGAGCTAGCGAGGGTGCCTATAGTTCCTGGGTGGAGAACGCCGAGTGCGTCGCCTTTCTGCGTTGGAGCCTGCCACGACTGCAGCTCCGCTGGGAGGGGTTTCGCAAGGTCCGGCGGCAGGTGTGCCGACGAATCCAGCGCAGGCTGCACGAGCTGGGACTGCCGGATGCCGAAGGCTATCGCGCGTATCTGGCGACCCACCCCGAGGAGTGGCTCTGGCTCGACACGGCCTGTCGCATACCGATCTCGCGCTTCTACCGCAATCGCGGCGCCTTCGAGAGCCTGGCCGAGAACGTACTCCCGCTCTTGGCTCGTCGGGTGGAGGAGGCGGGGGAGGGCGAGCTCCGCTGCTGGAGTGCGGGCTGCGCCTCGGGAGAGGAGCCCTACAGCCTGGCGCTGATCTGGGCGCTTCGGCTCCAGAGCCAGTTCCCCGGGCTCTCCCTCCGGATCCTCGCCACCGACGTGGACGCGCATCTGCTCGCACGGGCTCGGAATGCGGCGTATGGAGCCAGCAGCCTCAAGGATCTGCCGGACGACTGGGTCGAGCGCGCCTTCGAGCGCTCGAACTCGCTCTTCTGTCTGCGATCGGAATTTCGCCGAGATGTCGAGTTCCGGCTGGAGGACATTCGCAAAGAGGCGCCCGGGGAGCGCTTCCACCTCATCCTCTGCAGAAACATGGCGTTCACCTACTTTGCGGAAGCACCGCAGGAGAGAGTCGCCGCGCTGCTACGGGAAAGCCTGGAACCTGGAGGGATCCTCATGCTCGGGAGCCACGAGGAGCTGCCAGTGGCAGTGCGCGGCTTGTCGGCCCTGGACGGGCACGCGGGGATCTACCAGAAGCTCTAGCGTGGAAGCTGGCGGGAGCGGCGACTTGTTCGACGACCGGGCGCGTCCCGGCGCGCTCAGCCCTGGCCGCGCTCCGGCATCTTGTTGTGCTTCACCTCGTTGAACGCGACGCCGCGGTCGGCCGCGAACTCGCGGGGCATACCGAGCATGCGCTCGCTGATGATGTTGCGCTGGATCTCGATGGTTCCTCCGCCCATCTGGCCCGCCTGCCGGCCGATGAACTGCTCGCCGTAACGGCCGGCAGTCCGCTCGCCTTTCTTCCAGGCGACACCGGCCGTTCCCGCGATCCGGAAGCTGATCTCGGAGCGTCGGACGCTGATGTCCTTTCCGTACACCCCGAGCAGTGCCGCTGCGGGGCCCGTGAAGTGGCCGGTTCGCATCCCCTGTGATATCCGCTGGATCAGGTGGCCGTTCACGGTGCCGAGGACATGCGCCTCGGCGACGAGCTGGCGGACGCTCGCGTCAGCGGCTTGCCCTGTGGACTTGGCCAGCTCTACCAGGTCGAGCTGTGGGCCCGAGCCGCGGCGACCGCGCATGGCGGGCCCGGAGGTGTAGATCGAGCCGCCGCCCACGGCGGTGCGCTCGTGAATCAAGAGCTCGGACGCGACCGACCAGCCGTTGTTCAGCCCGCCCAGGATGTCCTCCTCCGGAATCGGCACGTCGTCGAAGAACTCCAGGCAGAACTCCATCGACCCGCCGACTTGCTTGATCCGGTCGATCGTGATCCCCGGCTGGTGGACCTTGATCATGAACATCGTCAAGCCGGCGTGCTTGGGGGCGTCCCAGTCGGTGCGGGCCAGGCAAAGCGCGTAGTCGCAGCGGAACGCGCCCGAGCTCCAGATCTTGGAGCCGTTGAGCAGCCAGTTGTCGCCGTCCTTGGTCGCCCGGGTGAGGGTACCGGCCAGATCGGAGCCGCCGGTCGGCTCGGACAGGAACTGCACCCACTCCTCGTCCCCGCGCAGGATCGAGGTGAGATACCGCTGCTTCTGCTCCTCCGACCCGAAGTTGAGAATGGTCGGCGCGATGATGGTGAGGGTCGGGATATTCCACATGGTCGGCATCTCGTAGCCGAGACACTCCTCGTTGAAGGCGCGCTGATGCTCCGGGCTCAGGCCCTGCCCGCCGTATGCCTTCGGGTAGCAGATACCGGCGAAGCCTCCGTCGAAGAGCTTGCGCTGCAGCATCTTGGTCCGCTCGGAGTCGGCGCTGCCCCACTCCTCGAGATCGCTACCCTCGCCCGACTTGGGCATGTTCTCGGCCAACC
>JAUXJB010000049.1 GCA_030624945.1 Deltaproteobacteria bacterium
AAGACCACGTCATCAAGCGCAGCCACGTGCAGGGGCTCGCTGGCATGATCTTCAAGAAGCCGCTTGACGCGGACAAGCTGCGAGCGGTCCTGGTGGAGCTCACGCAGGTCGAGCAGGGCTGAGCCACACGGGTCAGGCTTCCTCGGCGAATTCCTTGTTCACGTTGATCAGCCGTCCGTCATCGGTCTTGACCAGCCAGGCGTTCTCCCACTCCTGGAGAACCTGGAGCTCCATCCCCTCCTCGAGCTCAATGGGCTGGACTTCTTCCCCCAGGTTGGGCTGGTGCAGGAAGGTGCAGTCTTTCTTGATCCTGATCGCGTCTGCCAAGGGGGATCTCCTAGAGGACGGGGGCTGCTTTATAGCGCAGACCGGGGGCCGGTTTCCAACGCGGGTCTCTCGATCGTGCGCGGTGGCGTGCCCGCCAGAGCAACCGGAATCACGGATTCGGGCTTGGCCGCTCGCCGGAGCTCGATGGCGGCCTCTCGCAGGGTGGCTCCGGTGGTCGTGACGTCGTCCACGAGCAGGACGCGGCGCCCCCGGAGCTGGCGCCGCCCCCGGAAGCTCTGCCTCACGTTGCGCTGCCGCTCGGCGATGGAGAGCCCGGCCTGGGGAACGGTCGGCCGCGTGCGCTTCAATACCCTGGGGCACAGCTCGAGCCCTGTCTTCCGCGCCAAGGCCCGCGCCAGCGTCCAGACGGGATCGCTGCCGAGCTCGCGGACCCGCGTGCGGTGGCGGGGCACCGCGACGATGCAGTCGGCTCCGAGCGGGCGCACACGCTCGGCCAGGGGTTCCAGAAGCACCGCCAACGCGTCGCTGCGACCCTCGAACTTGAAGCGGCGCAGGAGCGACCGTCCGACGCCCTCGTACGCGACTGCGGTGACGGCTAGGCCCAGCCCCCGAAGCGGTCGCAGCTCGCGCGCGCAAGTCGGGCAGAGCAAGAGCTCTCCCGGTCTGCGCGGCCGGTCGCAGGCGGGGCAGATGCTGGGTACCAGCAGCTCGAGGAGGCTCACTCCGAGGGGATCAGGCTCTTGCCCGTCATCTCCGGGGCCGCCTCGATCCCCAGCAGGCCGCACAGGGTGACCGCGACATCGGGCAGACCGCCACTCTCGAGGGCTTGCAACGCGCCGCCGCTCGCGAGCCAGAACACGGGGACCGGGTTCGTGGTGTGAGCGGTGTGCGCGCCGCCCGTCTCCTGGTCGAGGAGTTGCTCGATGTTGCCGTGGTCCGAGGTGATCAGAAGCGTGCCGCCCCGCGCCAGGATCGCGTCGGTCAAGCGGTCGAGGCAGGCGTCCACGACTTCGACGGCGCGCACGCTCGCGCCGATCACGCCCGTGTGTCCGACCATGTCGGGGTTCGCGTAGTTCACCAGGACGAAGTCGTACTCCGTCTCGCCGATCGCCTCGAGCAGCGCGTCGGTCAGCTGAACCGCGCTCATCTCCGGCTTCTGGTCGTAGGTCGGGACGTCCACAGGGGACGGGATCAGGATGCGATCTTCGCCCCGGAAGGGCTCCTCCCGGCCGCCGCTGAAGAAGTAGGTGACGTGCGCGTACTTCTCGGTCTCGGCGATGCGCAGCTGCCGCATTCCCGAAGCGGAGACGATTTCGCCGAGAGTGTGCAGGATCTCCATCTGGGGGAACACCGCGGGCAGATCCCATTCCTCGTCGTACACCGTCAGCGTTACGAACTGGCCGAGCTCGATGCGCGGGAGCTCGGAGGTTTCCCGATCCAGCAGCTCCGGACGGATACGCGTCAGAACGTTGCTGAGCTCGCGCGCTCGGTCCGCGCGATAGTTGAAGAAGAGCACCGCGTCGCCGTCGCCCAGTGCCGGCCCTTCCCCCACGACCGTTGGCTCGATGAACTCGTCGCCCTCATCCCGGGCGTACGCGCGCTCCACTGCCTCCACGGCGCTTCGCGCAGTCTGTCCCTCGCGCAAGACGATCGCGCGATAGGCGCGCGCCACGCGGTCCCAACGCCGGTCGCGATCCATCGCCCAGTAACGCCCGGACACCGTGGCGATGCAACCGCCGAGCTCTCGCAGCCGCTCCTCCAGTGGCTCGAGGAAGCTGCGCGCGCTCGTCGGCGGCGTGTCGCGTCCGTCGGTGAACGCGTGCAGCACCGGCCGGACGCCTCGGGTGTGCAGGAAGTTCGCGATCCCGTACAGGTGGTCGAGCGAGCTGTGGACACCTCCATCGGAGACGAGCCCCATCAGGTGCGCCCGCCCGCCCGCCCGCTCCGCCGCCGCGACGAGATTCTGCAGGGCCGGATTCGAAGCGAGCTCCCCCGCCTCGATGGCCTTGCGGATACGCATCTGGTTTTGCTCGATCACGCGCCCGGCGCCGAGCGTCATGTGCCCCACTTCGGAGTTGCCCATCTGTCCCGGCGGCAAGCCCACGGCGGGTCCCGAGGTCTCGAGCTGCGCGTGCGGGTACTCCTGCCGAATGCGGCGCAAGAACGGCGTCTCCGCGAGGGAGGTCGCGTCTCCTGGGCCGCCATCCCCGAGGCCGAAGCCGTCGAGAATCACCAGGCAGACGGGTCGGCTCTCGCTCAACGCAGCGCTCCCGCGACTCGCGGCAGCTCCAGCGCCTCCGCATCGCCCCACAGTCGCTCGAGCCCGAAGAACTCGCGGGCTTCTGCGAGAA
Source organism: Deltaproteobacteria bacterium (assembly GCA_030624945.1). Taxonomy (GTDB): domain Bacteria; phylum Myxococcota_A; class UBA9160; order SZUA-336; family SZUA-336; genus JAUXJB01. Next base: position 2,640 of record JAUXJB010000049.1, read on the forward strand.
ATAGGTGGACGATCACATCCCCGAGATCGACCAGCACCCAGCGCGCGGCCCCCTCGCCCTCGACGCCCAGTACCCTTTCCCCGAGCTTCGCGCTGACCTCCAGCGCGGCGTCCGCGAGGGTCTGCACGTGGCGCGCGGAGGTTCCCGTTGCGATAACGAAGAAGTCGGTGAACGAACACAGCTCCCCGAGGTCCAGAATCTGGATGTCCACGCCCTTCTTGTCGGCGATCCCTGCGGCCACGGCGAGTGCTTTCTCTTTGGAGGTCAAGCGCTCTCCCGATACAGCTGGCGCTTCTCGATGTAATCGATGACCTCGTCGGGTACGAGGTATCGGATCGATTCGCGCTGTGCGACCCGCCTGCGGATGTTGCTCGCGGAGATGGCCAGCGGGTCGAACTCGAGCCTCCGCAGCTCGTTCCCCGATTCGTGAATCAACCCGTGCGGCCCCTCCCGAAAGGGTGTGGCCAGCGTCGGGGGCAGCAGTGCGCGTAGCGAATCGGACCAGCCGGGGCGCTCGACGACGGCGAAGTTGGCCAGCTCGAAGAGCGCCGCGGGCTCGGCCCAGCGATCGATTTCGGCCAGCGCGTCGCTCCCGAGGATGAACCACAGCGGTTCCGAAGGGGAGCTCTCGGAGAGCGTGCGGAGGGTGTCGACGGTGTAGCTCGGCCCCGTTCTCCTCACCTCGAGGTCTGCCACCTCGAAGTGCGGATTGGAGGCGGTCGCGCGTCGGGTCATCTCCAGGCGATCGATTGCCGGAGCGATCGCCTCCGGCTTGAGCGGCGGAGCGCCGGCGGGGACGAAGAGGATGCGCTCGACCCCGAGGCTCTCTCTCGCCACTTCTCCGAGGCGCAGGTGCGCCAGGTGTATCGGGTTGAAAGTACCGCCAAGGACGCCGCGGCTCACTCGAGAATCGTTCCCTCGCCGAATGCGATGAACTTCTGGGTCGTGAGGCCCTCCAGGCCCATCGGTCCGTACCAGTGCATCTTCGTGGTAGAGACGCCCACCTCGGCGCCGAGACCGAGCTGGAACCCGTCCGAGAAGCGCGTGCTCGCGTTCACGAAGACCGAGCTCGAGTTCACCCGCCGAACGAACTCGCGGGCGCGGTGGATGTCCTGGCTTACGATGACTTCGGTGTGATTCGATCCGAAGCGGCGGATGTGGTCGATGGCCTGGTCCATGGAATCGACCACGCGGACGGCGAGGATCATGGCCAGGTACTCGGCTCGCCAGTCGTCCTCGGTTGCGGGTAACGCGCTTGGAAAGAGCTGCCGCGTGCGCTCGCAGCCCCGCAGCTCGACTCCGAGGCCCGACATCTCACCGAGCAGGTCGGGCAGTAGCCGATCTGCGAGCGCGGCGTGCACCAGTAGTGTCTCGGCGGCGTTGCAGACGGCGACCCGTTGGCACTTCGAGTTGATCGCGATGTCGCGCGCCATCTTGGCCTCGGCGAACTCGTCGAGATAGACGTGACATACTCCGGCGTAGTGCTTGATCACCGGGATGCGCGACTTCTGCGAGACTCTCCGGATCAGGCCCTCGCCTCCGCGCGGCACCACCAGATCGATCTCCTCCTCGCGTTCGAGCAGCAGGTCGATGATCTCGCGATCGGTCCTCGAGACGAGCTGCAGCGCGTCGCTGGGGACGCCACACTCCGCGAACGCCGCCCGCAGCGTCGCGGCAATCGCCCTGTTCGAGCGGATCGCCTCCGAGCCGCCCCGCAGGAGTGTCGCGTTTCCGCTCTTGAGGCAGAGTGCGGCCACGTCGGCGGTCACGTTCGGGCGCGACTCGTAGATCACCATGATGACGCCCAGCGGGATCCGCATGCGCCCGACCTGCAGTCCGCTGGGGCGGTTCCACATGCCCGTGACCTCGCCCACGGGATCGGGTAGGTCCGCGACCTGGCGCAGTCCATCGGCCAGCCCGGCAACGCGTGCCGGATTCAGGGTGAGGCGGTCGACCAGCGGCTCCGCCACGCCGTTCGCTCGCGCGGCCTCCAGGTCTCGGGCGTTCTCGCACAGAAGCCCCTCGGCCTCCTGCTCGAGCCGATCTGCGGCGAGCCGCAAGGCGGCGTTCTTGACGTCCGTGGGCAGCTCCGCGACCAGATCCGCCGCCCTGCACGCCCTGCGCACGAGATCGTTGACGAGCTCGGAGCGGTTCATCCGTTAAGTGTAGCAGGCCGCATGGGCCTCGCCGGAGAGCTCGAATCCGCCCGGACGGGCTCTTTCACAGCAGGATCAAGTCGTCGCGATGAATGATCTCATCGCCGTTGGAGTAGCCCAAGAGCTCGGAGATTCGGGAGGTGCGGTGGCCCTTGATCACGTCGGTCTCGGTCGCGTCGTAGGACGTCAGCCCGCGCGCGATCTCCCGGCCGTCTTCGGAGATGCAGCTCACCAGATCGCCGATCTGGAACTTGCCGTCCGCACCGACCACGCCGATCGGTAGCAGGCTTCCGCCGCGCTCGCAGAGCGCGCGCTCGGCTCCCGCGTCGAGACGCAGCGTGCCCCGCGTCTTCTGAGAGAAGGCGATCCAGTGCTTGCGCGCCGAGAGCTGGTTCTCGGCGGGATGCACGAACGTGCCGACGTCGTCACCCTCCAGGATGCGGCGCAGGATTCCACGCCTGCGGCCGTCGGCGATCACGGTGGGCACGCCGAGGCGGGCCACGACGCGCGCGGACTCGAGCTTGGAGCGCATGCCCCCCGAGGCCAGCCGCGAGCTGGCGCCGCCCGCGATGCGCAGTATCTGCGGCGTGATCTCCTCGACCTCGCTGATGCGGCGGCCGCCGGCCTGGCCCGGTGGCCGGTCGTAGAGGCCGCCCGTGTCCGTCAGCATGATGAGCAGGTTTGCGCCGCAGCTGTTGACGACCAGGGCGGAGAGCTGGTCGTTGTCCCCGAAGCGCAGCTCCTCGGTGGCGACGGAGTCGTTCTCGTTGATGAGCGGCACGATTCCGGCTTGGATCAGCTCGTGGAGCGTGTGGCGCGCGTTCAGAAATCTCTCCCGCTCCGACAGACCGCGGTGCGTGAGCAACAGCTGTCCCACGAGCCTGTCCCGACGCGCGAACGCGCGCTCGAAGCGGCGACAGAGATCGATCTGCCCGATTGCCGCGGCGGCCTGCCTCTCCGGGATGGACTCCGGAAACGACTCGCTGCCGAGACGTCGCAGCCCCAATCCGACGGCGCCAGAGGAGACGAGCACGACTTCGTACCCCGTGTCCATCAGCGCGGCGATCTCGCTGGCCAGCTCGGAGAACCGGCGCGGGTGAACGCCACCACCGGGCGGCGCCAGCAGCGACGTGCCGACCTTGACGACGATGCGGCGCACGCGAGCGAGCGAGGAGCGGCTCATCCCGGGTGAACCTCTGCGGCCAGCTCCCGGATCAGCTCCGCGATTCCCTCCCCGCTGACGGAGGAGATCCAGCGGGGCTCCAGAGCCAGTGCCAGGAGGCCCTCCTCCAGGCGCTTTCGGTCCTCGGCCTCCGGCACCAGATCGGCCTTGGTGATGCAGACGAGCTCCGGTCGGCGCGCGAGATCCTCGGCGTAGGCTTCGAGCTCGCTGCGGAGTGCGGCGTAGTCGGCCTCGAGATTTCGTTCGGGGGCGCCGCCGGCCACGAGCGGCTCCGGATCGAGCAGGTGGACCAGGATGCGGGTCCTCTCCACGTGGCGGAGGAAGCGATGGCCCAGACCGGCGCCCGCGTGGGCCCCGGGGATCAGGCCGGGAATGTCCGCGATCACGAACTGCGTATCCGGGAGCTCCACGCACCCGAGCTGTGGCTGCAGAGTGGTGAACGGGTAGCTGGCGATCTTCGGTCGCGCGGCCGATACGCGCGAGACCAGCATCGACTTTCCGGCGTTGGGAAAGCCGATCAAGCCCACGTCCGCGAGGACCCGGAGCTCGAGGTAGAGCGCGTGCGCCTCGCCCGGCTCACCTGGCTCGAATCTCTGGGGGGCCTGGTTGGTCGAGGTGGCGAAGCTCGCGTTGCCGCGCCCCCCCCGGCCGCCCGCGGCCGCCGGGAAGCGGTCCCCGTCGTGCAAGAGCTCGTGCAGTAGCTCTCCCGCCTCCGTGCGGATCGTGGTCCCCAAGGGGAGCCGTACGACCACGTCCTGACCCGATCGGCCATTCTTGCGCGCGCCGCGTCCGTGGCCCCCGCGCTTCGCGCGATACGACTTGCGGTGGCGCGCATCGTAGAGGGTCGAGAGCCCCGCACTGCCCTCGAGGATCACGGAGCCGCCACGCCCCCCGTTGCCCCCGTCGGGTCCGCCGCGTGGCACGAACTTCTCGCGGCGGAAGGACGCGCAGCCCGCTCCGCCGTCGCCCGCCCGCACCGTGATGCGGCACTCGTCGATGAAGTCCGGAGTCGCCATAGTCGCGCAGAGTGTAGCCGTCGCGTGCGCGACCCGATCGGCCGCGTCCGGAAGACGTTCGCTCGTCGAGAATACGAGCGGGCTTCCGGATCAGGAGTCGATCGCCACCACGTTCTGCTTCTTCGAGCTGTAGTAGCGGGCCTTTCCGCTCTTCAGCGCGAAGAGGGTGTAGTCGCGGCCCATCCCTACGCCGCGCCCCGGGTGGATCTTCGTGCCCAGCTGGCGGACGAGGATGTTTCCGGCGACGACGTCCTGGCCCGCGTAGATCTTGATCCCGCGGCGCTGGCCGCGGCTGTCCCGACCGTTGCGGGTGCTGCCCTGTCCCTTTTTGTGCGCCATCTACGAGACCTCGATCGACTCGATCACCACTCGGGTGTAGCGCTGTCGATGTCCTTGGCGCAGGCGGTAGCGCTTGCGCCGCTTGTACTTGAAGATCCGCAGCTTCGGGCCCTTCGTCTCACCCGCGATGCGGGCCACGACCCTGGCGCCCTCGACGAGCGGGGTGCCGATGCGGACCGGATCGTCCCCCACCAGGAGTACCTCGGAGAGCTCGATCGTCTCGCCCTCTGCGCCCCGAAGGCGCTCCACGTCCAGAAAATCCCCCTCCTGGACTCGGGCCTGCTTTCCGCCTGTTCGGATGACCGCATACATGGGGGGCGGAGTCTACGCCAATCCCGGGGCAGGTCAACGCTCCTGCGGGATCAGCCTCTCGGCACTCTCGAGCACGCGCTGGGCGTCCGCCGCGATCTCGGCCAGAATCTCGGCCGCCGGCCGGATGCGCTCGATCATGCCGAGGCCCTGCCCCGCGAACCCGGGCGAGATGTCCGCGCGGCCCGCGGCCGAGGCGGCCGCCAGGACGGGCCCCGAGATCCTGCCCTGGAACGGCATGGGCAGGGGGTCGAGGCCGCTCTCGGTGTAGGCCTGCGCCCATTTGTTGCGGATCAGGCGAGCGGGCTTCCCCGTCACCGATCTGGACACCGTGGTGTTCTCCTCGTCGCTGTCCACGAGCGCCTGCTTCTGGTGGGGCAGGATGCCCGCCTCTTCGGTGGCCAGGAAGACCGTACCGAGCCAGACCCCCACGGCCCCCAGCATCAGGGCAGCCGCCACGCCGCGGCCGTCCATGATGCCGCCGGCGGCGACCACGGGAATGTCCCCGGCGGCGTCCACGACCTGGGGCACGAGCGCCATGGTACCGATCGGCGAGTTGTGGCCGCCCGCGTCGTGGCCCTGGGCGACGATCACGTCGACGCCATCCTCGCTCACCCGGCGCGCGTGACGGACGGCGCCCACCACGGCCATGACCGCCGTTCCGTTCTCGTGGAGGCGGTCCATCCACGGCCCCGGGCTGCCCAGTCCGGCGGCGTAGACCGGCACGCGCTCCTCGATCACGACCTCCATCTGCGACTCGAAGAAGTCCTTCGAGAATGCGGCAACGCTGGCTCCCGCGACGGGAGCGGCCACCAATCCCTCTCGCTCCATGAACTGCTCGGCAAACTTCTCATGTCGGGGGAGCTGGTCGAGGGGCGAGGGTCCGCTGCCGGGCTCGCCGCTGATGCGTCGGACCGATGCGGGCAGCAGCGTGTCGACCCCGAAGGGCTTGTCGGTCCGGCTGCGCACCTCGCTGATCCACTTCCGGAGCTGATCGGGTCCGCAACCGGCCGCGCCCAGAATGCCGAGGCCACCGGCGTTGGAGACGGCTGCCGCCAGCCGCGGGTTGCTGGCGCCTCCCATGCCGGCCAGGACGATGGGCACCTCGATGCCCAGTACATCGCAGAGCTTCGTTCTCAGCGCCATTGCTCGGCCTTCTCCACGTTCACCCCGATCATATCAACGTGACGACGCGCTCCGCGATCGCGGCCGCCGATGTGAGTCCGGGCGACTCGATCCCGATCAGGTTGACCATCCCCGGGGCGCCATTCCGGGACTCCTCCGCGATCACGAAGTCGCGGACGGGGCCGCCGGGCTGCTGGAGCTTCGGACGGATGCCCGCCATCTCGGGACTCAGGTGTCGGGCATCGATCTCGGGCAGATAGCGGCGAACCGCGTGTGCGAAGCTCTCTGCCTTGGCGGGGTCGACCGCGTACGAGATGTCCTCGACGTACTCGATGTCCGGGCCGAGCCGAAAGCGCCCAGCCAGGTCGACGGTCACGTGAATGCCGAGCCCGCCGGCGGCGGGTACGGGATAGACCAGATGATTCGTGAGCTTGCCCAGGGCCGGCGCCACGCTGAAGTAGTCGCCCTTGCAGAGATGCTGGTCGTAGCCGAGCGCGCTCGTGTCCAGGCCCGCGAGCGCAGCGATGCGATCCGCCTCGAGCCCGGCCGCGTTCACGATGCAGGGGACCCGAAGCGCGAAGCGCTCCCCGTCCTGCGAGCGCGTCTCGATCCGCCAGAGAGCGCCGTCCCGCTCCAGTCCCTCGACTCGGGTATGGAAGGCGATCTCCGAGCCCAG